>MAAG01000068.1 GCA_002163065.1 Arcobacter sp. 31_11_sub10_T18 | reverse complement strand
TGCATAATATAAAGAGTTGTTGATAATATTATCTAACATACTCTCAATCATAATAAAATCTGCACTGATAAATATATCTTCATCCAAACTCTCATAAGCGAACTCAAAACCTTTTTCATAAACTCGAGGAGCAGTTTTTAAGGCATACTCTTTACATAACTTACTTAAATTTACTTTTTCAAAGCGATTTAAATTTAAAGTATTGGGATTGGTTTTTGCATATAATAATAGCTGTTCAGTAATATGTGCCATTGAGTTAACCAAAGCAGTTAAAGCGATATAATCTTTATCTTCTTTTTCAAAAGCCAATTCTAGTTTCATCTTTAACTCAGCAATGGGTGTTCTTAACTGATGAGATACATCAGAATTAAACTGTTCGATATACTCAATATTATCCCTACTTCGTTGTAATAGTAAGTTGATACTATTAACCATCACTTCAACTTCTTTTGGGGCATCAAAACTTACAGGTTTTAAATCTCGAGAGTCTCTTTTTTTAATCAAGTTTTGTAAGTAGTTTAAAGGTGAGAGCCCTTTTGATACAGCAATCAAAGATGTGATAATTGTAAAGCCTACCACTGCAGTCATAAGAATAAAAATACTGCTCAAAATATCATTAATCACAAAACTTCTATTTTCAGTACTCTCTGCAATAGTAATAATTGCATTGTACGTTTTACCTGCACTGCTAAGTGATGTTTTAAACGATACAGCTCGTAGTTGAGCTCCTGCATAAACAGTATTGTAAAAAACTTTTTCTTTATTTCCTAAAAGCTCTTTGATAAACAAACCTTTGTATCCAACTAAAAGCTTATCTCTATTCACATCAATCACAGAATAAAACACATAACCCTCTCCATCTGAAGAGAGTAAGTCTATAGCAAAATATGGTAAATCTACTATTAATAAACCATATTCAATGCCAATACTATTTTCAATACTTTTTCCAGTTGCATATAGAGTATTATCAAAAAAAGCATTCACCTTTTTATTGGTTTCAAAATACTTGTAGACAAACATTGCAATGGTAAAAATAATGAGAGGAAGCGTAAGCCAGATAAGAAGTCGTGAGCGAATTGATTGGGTTTTATTTTTCATTATTTACTCAAGATATAACCCAAACCTCTTACTGTTTTTAAAGTAATAGAGGAGGAGAGTTTTTTTCGTAAACGTGAAATATACGTCTCAACAGCAGTAGGATTAAAGTCATCATCCATAGAGGTAATGTGTTCCACAATATTATCTTTGCTAACTACATTATTCACATTTAATAAAAGATGTTCAAAAATACTTAATTCTCTTTTACTTAAATCAATGTGTTCTTCGCCTTTACACAAGGTTCTTTTTTGAATATCAAATTGTAAATCGTTGTAGTGTATCATATTGGAATTTTGAGTTTGACTTCTCCTAAGTAAAGCTTGTACCCTAGCAATCACTTCATCTAGTTCAAAAGGTTTACACAAATAATCATCTGCACCCACATCCAAACCAAAAATTCTTTGATCTAGCCTATCACGCGCAGAGATAACCAATATAGGTATACTATTTTGAGCGTCTCTTAATTTTTGAATGATATCAATACCATCAAGACCAGGAAGTCCCAAGTCTAAGATGAGCAAATCATAAACTGAAGTATTTAATGCATATAGACCATCTTCCCCATCATCATAGGAATCAATTACAAAACCACTCTCCTTAAGTTTTTTAACTATTCCAAAAGAAAGTGTTTTATTATCTTCTAAGAGTAATATTTTCATTTCTTATTTTATCATAATTTAGTGAGACATAAAAACAGGTAAACTTGAGTTTTCCAATAAATACTTGGTCCCTCCACCAAACATGAGCTCCTTAAAACCTTTGTGCCCATAAGCACCTGCAACAATTAAATCAAAGTTACCATCTAAAGCGGCATTTAACAAAGCTTCACCTGCAATATTGGTTGTTTCAATAATTTCATAAGAGGCATCAATATTATGATGTTTCAAGTATTGAATCAAGTTATCCAACTTGGCATCGTCTTGTGTATATTCTGTAGAGGAAACAATATGAACCTTATCTGCTTCTTTTAGAATCTCTATGGAAGAAGTAACCGATCTTGATGCTTCAATAGAGTTATTCCATCCAATAATAATAGTTTTGGTATCAAATTTTTTTAAAACTCTAGGAATCATTAATACCGCTTTACCACTTTTTAAAACCGCAGCTTCAAAGGTTGCCGTTGAAACCCCAGATGGAGGAGCCGCAGCAATAACAATATCACAATATTTAGAATATTCTTCTACTAAGGTACTTCTAAAACCTTCTTTTGATTTTACACAAACACTTGCTTGATGTTCTACAAAAGAATCAGATATTTGAATCCCTACTTTTTCTGAAGTTTTAGTAAAAATTTCATAAAATGATTTAAATTCTTCAGTTTTTTGTGTTTCTAATACTGCAGATATTTCTTTTTCTATATTCTTAGGTAAATTCATATAAGTGGGTATTCTGCTATTGGGATTAGACTCACATTTTAAGATTTCTAAATGTACTTTAAAATACTCAGCAACCAACATTGCACCATATAGTCTCTGCTCTAACTCATCCCCACCACCAATTGGAAAAAACATCTTTTTAAAATTCATCATTTTACCTTTGTTATATTTAATCAAAAATTCTAGCTTCTCTACCTTTCACCAACCTTGCAAAACGCCTTATTATATGTTCTAAAAACTTCTGTTTTTGCTTTTTGTTTTTTTTAACTTCTTAGAGTAACTTTTGTTTAAGTATAAACAAATATAATTCACTTAAAATTTAAAGGAAATACATGAAACTTTTATTGACACTATTACTATTTGCAAGTTCTATATTTGCAAGTGAGAACTTTAAAAAGAATACTGATTATATATGTTTAAACACACATACGGTTCAACAAGGTAAAACTTATGACGTAAAAATGGAGGATGCACTTAAAAATCCATTTGAAATTATCTTAAAAGATGACAAACTTATTACCAAGGATAAAGTTGAATTTACATTCAAAATGCAAAGAGGAGAAATGTTATCTTATTCAAATCAAGATTTGATGTTATTGTTACAAGGTAAACTCTCACTAGGATTAATTCCTAAAAAAGCAAAAGGTTCTTTACAGTACTACTTTCAATGTAAAGAAGATATTTAAACCCCATACCTCAAATAAAAAGTTCAGCCCAAAAGCGAACTTTTTATTTACCCTTTACGCTTAAACTATTTACTTTTATTTTCATAGTTATCTATTTTCTTCTTAAGAACTTTTTGAAAAACTCTTTCTTTTATAATATGTCTTTCATGAGTACCTTCGGAGATAATATCAACGCCATCATCCGCAATAATCTTAAATATGAGTTTGTTTTTTTCTATACTGATGAGTTCAATATCAACCATAACGCAGAATTCAGGAGGAGTGGGTGAGCTATGGCTTAAATTGAAGCCAACGCCAACCGTTTGTTCCTTTGGCCAATCTAGATATGGAACCAAAGCTTTTACGCAGACATATTCAAACATACCAATCATAAATCCAGAGGTAAACACCTCAGGCATCACTTGAAGTTCTTCAACTTCTGGATACAAATAAGGTACCGTTTTTTCAATGGGTACTTTATAGCAATATGAATACTTCATTCCAATCTCTAAATTTTCCATTGTGTTTTCCTCGTATAATTTATTTTTAAATTAATTGCATAAATATATTAGGTTTCATTCACTCCGATATTTGGATTTAAAAAGTTTTATTTTTATTACATTATGAAAGGCAGTGTAACTTTTTTATGATTAATAAACCACATACAAAAGTCACAAAATTTGAGAAAAGTTTTTAGAATTACACGTGGTGAGTTAAATACTTAGATATTAAAGCCAATATCCTTGTCTTGTACTAACTTACAGTTTTTTTCATCTTTTATTTTTAAATCAACTATTTTTTCTGAGTTATTTAACTCAAAGTCTACACACTCAAAGATCATATCTTTTAAGATATTTCGCCCTCTCTGAACTCTTGACTTAGCACCAGATAGTGTTATATGTTCATAATCAGCTAGTTCTTGTTGTGTTTTTCCTTCTATTTCAGATATCTGAATTGCGGTTTTATATTTTTGAGGTAATTTAGCAATCAAATATCCCAAACACAAAGAGAGCTCTTCTTGTATTTCTTCATCAACATCCATTTTTTCATCATTTAAAATCCACTCAGGAATTTCTTCATTGGATTTTTTACTTCTATAATAATCTATTATGGTATTACGTGTGATTTGATAAATCCAACTTCGCAAACGGATAGGGTCTTCAAGATTTTGTAAGTTGGTATGAATTTTGATAAATACTTCATGTAAAATATCTTTAGCAGTTTCTTTATCACTTATTTTTGAGCTGATAAATCCCAGTAATTGATTATGATAGATTTGCCATAACTCTTGTGTTGATTCCATAAATACGCCTTTATGTATATCAAACAAAAGTTAGGGTTTTATTTAATATAACTAGATATTGTTGATTACCAAATACAAAGCAATGATGATTAGTAATCCACCCATTATAATATTAAATACTTTTAATTTAAATTGAGTGTTAAAAAAGATGTTGATTTTATCTCCAATTATGGCCCAAAAAGACAAAGATAAATAACAAATAAGAAAATAAATTCCGATAAAGAGTGATAGGTCACCTAAAGATGTTGAAAACATAGAAACACCAGAAACACAAGCTAACCATGCTTTTGGGTTTAACCACTGTAATAAAAAACCTTCATAAAATCTGGGTGCCTTTTTTTCGGTTTTATCAACAACAACCTCAGCACGTGAGCTGGCAATTTTGTAGCCAATATACATGATAAAAGTAGATCCAATGATAGTTAAGTATTGAAATAAATTAGGAAAGACATCAATGATTTTAATAAACCCAAATCCTATAAAACACAATAGCAGTGTAAACCCTATTGTAGCACCTGATACAAATGAAATAGTTCTTTTAAAACCATTGTTTAACCCTGATGAAATAATGATCATGTTAACTGGACCTGGACTAATAGACATCACGAAAGAAAATACAACCATAGCAAATAATGCAGACATTTTAACTCCTTATATTAGAGTATTTTTTAAACTCTATATATAGTAGACGCAAAAGATTTTAAAAAGACGCAAAATGTGAGAGAAATTTTAAAATTTGTAGTTAATTTGATGTTATTTTCTATAATTATCCAAAAACCAGAAAAACGAAAACATCAAACCAGGAGTTTTTGCTTTTGACTCATCATAAATAAACTCTCTAAACTCAGATACTGGAAGCAACATAGTTTCAATTTCCTCATCATGTATCCCACCACCCTCATGAGCTTTCATTGATTCATTTATTCTTGCAAAATATAAGGTTTGTTTTCCGCCACTCACACCCACATTGGTATAAAAAGAAGTGATTTTCTCAATATTTTCAATAGGTACTTTATATCCACATTCTTCATCTATCTCTTCTTGCGCTATGATGGCATAAGTAGTATCTTTATCAACAATACCTGCACATAACTCATAAGTACAAACTTTAGAAGTATCATTTAAATATACAGGTGGTCTGAATTGTTTGACCACTAAAAATGCATCTTTTTCTTCATGGTAAATTAAAATAGCAACTGAGTCAAAACTCTTTACAGCTTCCCACAACTTATCTTTTCCATTTTGATTGTAAGATATCTTTACAGGATGGACAAACTTTGTATCACTTAATTCAGATGTTTTAAAATTTTTAATTATATTATTCACATGGAACCTTTTATTTTGCGTTAAATTCTAAGTATTGTTTTTTTGAGTCGTAATCAAGCCAAGTTCTATAAAATGATTCAAACATATCTTGATTATTACGAATAACCGTATTTACTTCTTTGATGACTTCTCTTCCAAATTCATTTTGACTACAACCCACATATAATTTGCTTAGTTTATCAGCAGATTGAATTAAAAACTTTGAAAATTCTTCTTCAATAGCTTTATTTTGTTTTACATAGGAAAGTACGGTGGGGTATTCAATGGTATAGTCAAACTTTTCTCTGGCTAACATTTGGATAATACCATCATTATCTTCTTTGATTTCTTTAGAAAAGAGATGTTTCTTTTCGTCATTTAAGCTAATCAACCTATCAATAAATGGTGTGTATTGTCTATTTTTAACATATCCAAAGTCAAAACCACTGTTTTGTAAAAGTCTATGAAGATTCACACTATTATTAGTACCAACATAGGATTTAAATCGTTTAAGATCTTTGGTTCGAATGACCAGTTCATTGGGTAATATTTCAATAAAAGGAATAGAGAATTGAATAAACTCATCTTTAAATTTATCACGGGTGAGTCCCACAAAACAAAAGTTTTGTTTTGATTCGATATCTTGCATGGCTTTTTGAATACTTCCCGCTTCAATTTCATGTTCGTAAGCTTTAAGTCTGAACATAAAAAGCTCTCTACTCATATCACTAAAACCTTGGTTTTTATAAGGGCCTTCAGTGATAAGTGAGGGAGGATAGTTAACCGTATCCCAAATAATAGTTTTGTGTGTTTCATTTGCATTTAATGTCAAGATAAAACAACTTAAAACAAACATCAAAACTTTATGCATATATTTACCTTATAATAGTATTTAGACTTTTACTTTCGCAAAATCCAATCTAAATGTTGATCCAACTT
The DNA here is from genome assembly GCA_002163065.1 of Arcobacter sp. 31_11_sub10_T18. Taxonomy (GTDB): domain Bacteria; phylum Campylobacterota; class Campylobacteria; order Campylobacterales; family Arcobacteraceae; genus MAAG01. The sequence continues at coordinate 2,622 of MAAG01000068.1, read as the reverse complement.
TTAGTTGTGATTCAAAAGATAATATTATATCATACTCATTACATATTCTGCTTACTATATCAAGCCCTATTCCGAAGCCACCTTCATTGTTACTACCTCGTTCATATCGTTTAAAAATAGTTTTTTGTTCTTCCTCTGAAATACCAATTCCAAAGTCTTGTACGGTTAATATAGGACCATCAAGGGTTACCATAATTTCAGAAGCTTTATGTGAGTATTTAATGGCATTTGAAATAAGATTGTTGACCAACTTTTGAGCTTTATTTCTATCCATATTTACTTCATGGGTACCAATATCGCAGTGTATTTTAATGCTTTTAGTTAAGGCAATATCATCAAAAAAATCAACACTGTCACAACACAAATCACCCAAGTTAAACTTCATATTCATAGAATCACTCATGTCATCAAATACTGCAAAATGAAGGTCATTAAAGGCTTCAGATATTTGTTTCGTACTACTGGTGATATATTGCATCATCTTTTCACTATTTTTGCCTTTTTTAAGCATAGACACACTGGTACGTAATACTGCTATTGGAGTATTTAACTCATGAGCACTGTCTTTGATAAACTTATCCATATGATTGATTTTTTCTGTCACTGGTTTTAAGAGTAATTTACTTAATAAGTATCCTATAAATGAAATACAAGCAGCACTAGCTGCAAGTAGTATCCAAATAAAGTGTTTCAATTCTAACTTGTCTAATACCCCTTGTTTGGTCTCTATAACGATATATTTAATTGGTACATCTTTTTTATTAAGTTCATGAACATGAAAGGTATGTGTTTTTGTCTCATAGGCTTCTTTGTTAAAGCGAATTGCTTCAGTGGAGAGTTCTGAGTAAATAGCATTATTATTGTAATCAAACAGACCAAATTTAAGTACGGGATTGATAAGTTCTTTGGGTTGATACCCACCTTTAATCATATAAGACTTTAGGATATCTCCACGTATTTGATATGCAGCACTGACCATTTCAATCGAACACTGTCTGTCTAAAGCCTTGAGTTCTTTATGATAATACGTATAAACTGCCAAACTTAAAAAAAGTAAGGATGAGCCAACATAAATACTTAGAAAACTAAAAAGAGCTTTTTTTTCATTTTTGTTCAAATCTATATCCTATCCCACGAAGGGTTGTAATGATATCTTTCCCAAGTAATTCTCTTAATGTTTTAATATACACTCTAATAGTCGCATCACTTGGCATATCTTCATAGGTCCAAATATTTTGTAATAATTCATCTGAAGAAACTATTCTATTATTGTGTGTGCAAAAGTACTTTAAGATATCACTTTCTTTTTGGGCAATATTGGTTGTTTTTCCTTCAATAATTAAGGCATTGTCACTTGGAACAAAGGTAACGTTTTCTTTGATATTTATCTCTTCTGTTTGTTCAATTGAAAAATGTCTGCATATTTTATTTACTCGTTGGTCAAGTTCTTCTAAATCAAAGGGTTTTTTGATGTAATCATCTCCACCATTTTCAAAAGCTTCTTTGAGATGTTTGGTATCTTGATAGGCTGTTATGATGATAATGGGTGTTCTATTTTTGTATTCACGAATGGTTCGAAGTACTTCTAGACCACTCATATGTGGAGTATTTATATCCAGTAAGGCTAGGTCATATTTTTCATCAACCAAATGGTCTAAGGCTTCATCACCTGTGTAAGCCAGAGTTACGTCAAAACCTCTATCTTTTAAATGTTCACCCAGTATATCACTTAAAGCTACATCGTCTTCAAGAAGTAAAACTTTCATATATTTTCTCCAATATTCTCTTGTATGAGAGATTTTACTATAAGTTTGTTTATCTTTTGTGTATAGGCACTTTCTGCTATTGTATTTAGTAAGTTAATTCTCTGACAACGTTAATATTTCTTTAGTAAAAAACATATCTGTGACTTCTTTTCTTTTTTTAACCGTAAAAAAATGAAACAAAAAAACTCTCCAGCGAAATGTTGAAGGTCTGCGACTACCTAAGTTTCTTACATCTAAAAGCTTGATTTTATAACTCGATAAAACATGCTTCTGGCATGTTTATTTACACTCAAGCAGAAAAAATCGGGTTACGCTCTAAGATATAAAAAACTTAGCTTCAACAAATGCTGGACTCAAGAGAATGGAAGGTTCTGATATATAGGTTTTCTTCTTATTGTCAGTTAGTGTAGTGAGTTTGTTTAATAGTGAAAGCTGGACAACTAACAACATCAGCAGAAGCTGAGCGTTTAGTTCTTCTTTTTCGAAAGCAGCCCGAAACTGTTTGAACGTTAAGAAAAGTGCTATGATGCACTTTTTAGTGAGTTTTGCAGGGCAGAAAAGGATTAACTAATAAGTGAAGGTACCTCTGGCTTCGATGCCGTTGTTGCTTTCTTTGCTACTTTCTTTTCAACAAAAGAAAGTCGAAAACGGAGACCTTTAGGTCTTCATGAAATAAGAATAAGTGTATTATGATTAAAAATTAAATAGTGAAAAGGATAAATTATTTTTGATATTAATTGAAAGGATTTAAATTTTATAAAGATGATGATTAAAAATAAGAAAAATTAAATTGATGGTGCGAATGATCGGAATTGAACCGATACTCCGAAACCGGAATTGGATTTTAAGTCCAACG
>MAAG01000088.1 GCA_002163065.1 Arcobacter sp. 31_11_sub10_T18 | reverse complement strand
ATGGTACAAAGTGAAAACCGTTTTAGCTCGCCAATGATTAGAAAAGATGGAGTATTGGAAGATGTCACTTGGAATGAAGCTTTTTCTAAAGTATCTAAATCTTTTAAAGACATCCAAAAAGAGCATGGTAAAAATGCTGTTGCTTGTATATCAACGGGTCAACTTTTAACAGAAGAATTTTATACCCTTGGAAAATTTGTACAACTTGGATTGGGTACCAATAACTATGATGGTAATACCACTTTATGTATGGCAAGTGCAGTGATGGGATACAAACAAACCTTTGGAAGTGATGGACCAGTAGGATGTTATGATGACTTTGCTCATGCGGATGTGATTATGTTAATTGGGGCAAATATTGCAGATAACCACCCTATTTTAAATATGCATATTCTAAGAAATGAAAAAGTTACAGGAAAAAAACCAACCATAATTGTTGTTGATCCTAGGTATTCAAAAACAGCCAATATCGCAGATATGTTTGTTCCACTTAATCCACGAAGTGATTTGGCTTTAATCAATGGTTTGTGTCATATTATTATTGAAAAACAATGGGAAGATAAAAAGTTTATCGAAAATAGAACCTCTGATTATGAAAAATTCAAAGAACACATTTTAGAGAATTATAAACCAGAAAAAGTCTCGCAAATCACAGGGATTTCTATAGAAGAATTATATAAGCTGGCAGATACTTATGCCCATGCAAAGGCAGCTATGAGTGCTTGGACCATGGGTGTAAATCAAAGCTCGATTGGAACAGATACAGTAAGTGCTATTTGTAACTTAGCTCTAATTACTGGAAATCTAGGGAAAAAGGGTGCAGCGCCTATGTCCATCACTGGACAGTGTAATGCAATGGGGACCAGAGAAACTGGTTTTACTTCTTCCATTCCTGGATATAGAAATTATGCAAGTGAACAAGATCGAATTGAGTATGCAAATCTTGTTAATGTAGATGTAAAAGATATTCCAACAAAAAGAGGATATTCTTACCCACAAATTATTGATGCCATTGAAGCAGGTGAGATAAAAGCTTTATGGATAGTAGCAACCAATCCACTGGTATCATTTCCAAATCAAAAGAAACTAAGAAGTGCTTTTGCAAAACTAGATTTACTCGTGGTTCAAGATGCATTTAAAAGTGAAACGGCACTAAGTGCTGATGTTGTGTTTAGTGCAGCCACCTGGAGTGAAAAAGAAGGAACGTATACAAATAGTGAACGACGTTGTAATATTGCAAGAAAAGCAGTTGAACCTTTAGGAAATACCAAAAGTGACTTTGACATTATATTAGACTTTTCAAAACATTTTGAAGGTAAAAATGAGCTTTTATTTAAAAATTGGACAAAATCAGAAGATGCTTTTAATGAGTGGAAAAAAGTGAGTTCAGGAAGACTATGTGATTATTCAGGAATGACTTACGAGAAAATAGAAAAACTAGGTGGAATACAATGGCCTTGTAATGAGAAATTTCCACAAGGAAAAGAACGTCTTTATGATGAAGATATGCCTTGTAATACTGAAGATGGAAAAGCAAAACTTTTATGTTTAGATTGGGAACCACTAAAAGAATCATGCTCACAAAAATATCCCATTATGTTAAATACAGGACGTACAGTGGAGCAATGGCATACCAGAACCAAAACAAAAAGCATCAATATGTTAAATGACTTGGCTCCTGAAGCTTGGGTAGAAATACATCCCAATGATGCAACATCACTACAAGTGCTCAATCATGACAGAATTGATATCTCTTCTATTCGAGGTAAAATTAAAGGTATTTTAGTGAAAGTAAGTCAAACCGTTAGACCAGGTTCAATATTTGTTCCCTTTCACTATAACGAGCAGTTGATCAATGAAGTTGCCCTCGATGATTTTGATCCAAAATCTTTTGAGCCCAACTACAAACAATGTGCAGTTCAACTTCATAGTTCAAAAGTACCTGAAGGTTTGAGTTATACCAAATAGAGAAAGATCTTAGTACTTATCATTTAATTTGTAACTTCATAAATGTCACCGAAAAGTATTCTTTATCTCAACACTCTTTGGAGTTTTTAAAGATAAGGAATATTTTTTCATAGGTATTTTATAATTATCTTGTATAATATATGAATCACAGACAAGGTTATTATTTATGCAAGATTATATAGCAGTATCAGAAGTTTCAAAAGAAATATTAAATTCAGCAACCCTTCTTAAAAGTTTGGGAATCAATGCACTTATCATTGGACAAAAAGGTGTAGGTAAAAAAGCCTTAGCTTCTTATATCCTTCCAAATGTTAAGATTTTTGAAGCAAAAGAATTACAAGTGGATATCAATGAAAATGTAATCACCATTAACAACGAAGCCATTATCATTGATAATATCGAAGCCATTACCAATGTTGAATTATTTATCAACTGGGCAAGTAAAAACGATATTCGAGTCATAGCCACCTCAATGAGTAAAGATTTAAATCCAAAACTACAAGATTTTTTCAGTATCAATATTGATATTCCACCTTTAGAGCAAAGAAAAGAAGATATAAAACCTTTAGCAAATAAGTTTGCCTTAGAAGCGGGAAAAGTGTTGGGTGCTGATAAAAAACCTGAGAAACTTATCATCAATACATCTTTAAATGCACACAGTTTACGAAAATCTATTTATTTTTCATATCTCTTTGAAAGTATAGGAGAGAGTGAAATTATGATGTTATTAGAGAGTTTTATCTTAGAAAACCTTGAAGGTGAAAACTCATATAGAGATTTAGATTATCTTTTTGAAGCGCCTCTATTAAGAGCCAGTCAGAAAAAATACAAAAGCCAATTACAAATGGCAAAACATTTGGGATTAAATAGAATCACATTAAGAAAGAAACTAGAAGTTCACAAAGAATTATTATGAGTTCAGAATTAAATATTCAAATAGAAGAACTCATTTCTCAAGGTGCTGCAGATTTTGAGATATCAAAAGTTTTCAAAACTGAAATAAAAAAATACATCACTTCAATCCACGAAAGACACGATGAACTGGGTGGAAAAGAATTTTTCGTCTCTCATACCAAACAACTTGACAAATACTTAGTACTTTTATACAAATATATTCTACGAAAACATTTTGGCTCTTACCAACCTATGAGTAACAATATTCCCATAACTCTTATTGCACTTGGAAGTTATGGAAGGGAACAATTATGTATTTATTCTGATATTGATTTAATGCTTTTATATGAAGAAACTTCAGGATATAACATCAAAGCTATTTTAGAAGAGTTATTAACGTTAGCCTGGGATTGTGGTTTAAAACTGGGACATAGAGTTCATGAGGTCTCTGATGTACAAAGCGCTGTATGTGAAGATATCACAATCAAATCATCTATCATTGAGTCAAGAATCATTTATGGATCAAAACTGTTGTGGTTTTCCTACCAAAGAGTTTTAAGTCAAATTAGAAAAACAAACCAAAAAGAGTTTGTACTTGAAAAACTTGAAGAACACAAACAACGACTATTAAAATATCCCCTAACCATGGAACCCAATATCAAAGATGGTTATGGAGGTATGAGAGAATCCAATATGTTGTATTGGGTTGCTAATATTATTTATGGAACTACAAATTTGAAAGATTTAGTAGGTCAAGTTTATACAGAAGAAGAATATAAAAAATATCGTTCATCTTTAGAGTATATTTTTCAAGTGAGAAATGCCCTACATGTAACTGCTAAAAAAAAGATGGATCAATTAAACTTTGATATTTTACCTGAAGTGAGTCGTAAACTTCGCATTGTTCCTACAGCAAACTTTACAAGTGAGCGACAATGTATGTCCAAACTTTTTGAGTCTTTACACATAATACATCGTTTTACAACTATCATGACAAAAAAAATTACTCGGCACTTGGTCTATGATACTAAAAATATTTCAGTTTTAAAAAAACATAGACACAGTAAAAATCTTTATATCTATGAAAATAAACTCTACAGTTCCTTTTTTAAAAAGCCTAAAACACTTAACTTATTTTTAAAAGAACTCGTAGCTCTTCCTAGTACAATTCAGGAGTTTGATAGAGGGTATATAAATTATGCCAGTCACTCAATCAAACCGACCTCACATAACGATGAGCTACAAAAAACAGTTAAAGCGTTATTATTTAAAGATAATTTATCTTCTATTTTAAAACTCCTTTATAATTCAGGGTTATTCCGTGCGGTATTACCTTTGATGAAAAGAATGACCAATCAACCTCAATTTGATGGGTACCACAAACACCCAGTGGATATTCACTCTATCAAATGTGTGTGGCACCTTGAAAACATCTCAGATCCCTTCGTGAAAGATGTTTTTGACAACTTAAGTATCAAAGAGCAACGTTTGGCAAAGATTGTTGCCTTATTTCATGACGCAGGAAAAGGAAGAAGAGATGACCATCACATCATTGGAGAAAAGATATTCAAAAGACTCTCACAGTCTCTAAATTTTGATTCCTCTGATGCAAAACTAGGCGCTAGGCTTGTAAGATACCATAATAAGATGAGTCAAGTAGCTACCAACGAAGATATTTATGCTCAAAAAGTCATTTTAAATTTCACAGGTTTATTACAGACTCAACAAACATTAAAAATGCTTTTAGTGGTTACTTATTCAGATATTAGCGCTGTGGGTGAAAACATTTATAATAGTGCCACTGCAATTTTATTAAAAGAGTTATATATACAGTCTCTTCCAGCTTATGATAATCATGAACTATTAAATGAAAGTAGCAGACGTGCTGCTAAACAAGAATCTATTAAACAAACAAAAATATATAAAAATCTTCCTCGAATTACCCAAAAGAAGATTCAGTACATTGCTTCCAATCAAATGTTTTTACAGCTTAAAACCTATGATATTATTGATATAGCCTTAAGAGCAAAAGATGTGAGTAATTTCGATTACAAAATCCTCAATGATACGCAACTAAAAATACAAATCATACGACAAACGCCAATAAATCTTGCATACCTTTTAGGTAAACTTGAGTTTCTAAATATCGCATCAATGAATATCTTTAAATTATATGATGAGAAAAAGTTTTTTGAAATTACTTTTAGTGAAAAAGTGGATGAGGGTGACCTTAACTTTATAGAAGAGATTATCAGTAATTCTTTGGATATGAGTAGAACACCCAAACTCAAAATACCTAAAATAAAACGAAGTGAAATTTTAATTGATTGTAATCATACTCAATACTTGGCTCAAATGAAAGTTAAAACTTCTGACCAAAAAGGTCTTTTTGCATATATCTCCAAAATATTTGATGATTATGAAATAGACATTGAGAGTGCAAAAATTTATACCAGTAGGGGTAAAACTAGAGATCTATTTTTAATAGAAAAAAATGGAAACTTTTGTCCAAATCAGGACAAAATATTAGAAGCTTTATGTGAAGATGAAGCTGTGATAAGTTTGTAAAAAACAAACTTATCTACATATAATTAAACTTTCTTACTTGCAATCCTCTTATTTTTAATTCCATCCCAAGAGAAAATCACCAAAGCAATCCAAATTAATATAAACGTAATCATCTTGTCACTATTCATAGGTTCATCATACACAAAAATAGCCACACAAAATGCAATGGTAGGACCAATATATTGGAAAAACCCTAAGGTGGTTAACTTCATTCTTGTAGCTGCTCCATTAAACAATAATAATGGAATAACAGTAATAATACCTCCCAAACACAGCATGAAAGTGATATAAGAATCACCAGCCATAAAGAAATTTGTATTGTTATCCATCAAGTAGTAAAAATATGCCAAAGCAAAAGGTAAAATCACAATGGTTTCAACAAACAATCCAGGAATAGAAGCAATGGCTATTTTCTTTCTAACCAAGCCATACAATCCAAAACTAAAGGCCAAGGCAAGTGATACAATAGGAACTTCACCCAAACTAACTATTTGATATAAAACAGCTAGCGTTGCCACAAAAATAGCTATGTATTGATTCCTATTCATGCGCTCTGAAAAGAATATATATCCCAAAACCACATTAACAAGTGGATTTATAAAATATCCCAAACTGGTTTCTACAATTTGATTGTTGGAAACGGCCCAAATGAAAATAACCCAATTGGTTGAAACTAAAAAAGAAGAAAGAACAAGATACTTTAGTTTTGTTAAAGACTTAAAGAGGTCTTTGACAATATCTATTTGTTTGGTAATAATAATTAATAAGATCAATACAGCAACCGACCAAATGATTCTATGTATTAAAACTTCAAAAGCTCCTACCGAACTTACTTGTTTAAAATAAATTGGAATTAAACCCCAAAAGGCAAATGCACATACAGCATATATCATTCCTAGTCTTGATTCATCAGTATTGGTGTTCACGATGTTTTCCCTTCTATAACAAAAATTATTCTAAGATTATTTTAATAGCAAATTAAATAAAAAGTGATGAGTTTTTGTTTAGTTTGATATGAACTCAAGAGAGTTCAAACTTTTTATTTTGAGCTCTACTTATTTTTGAAGCAAATATAATAACATAATAGTTTCAAAATACCAATTTTTTAGTCACATAATTTTTCTAAACTCTCCGAACTATTTAATTCTTCAGCAATCCATGGTGAAATAACGGTTTTGTCAGACAAATCATTTTTTATTTCATCGATATATTTAAGTTCGTTTAAGCCTTTTTGGCACAATAAGTTATTATTTGTACCTGAATTAGCAAAAGTTTTATTAACAACCCATGCATAAGGAGTAATCCCAGCTCTTTGTAGATCTTCTTGTAAAGCTTTGGCTTCATGTGTAGGTGTGGCTTCAGCTAAAGTAGTAATCAATATTTTTGTAAATCGTGAGTCTTTTATTCTTGGAAGTAGTGAGCTTAATATCTCTGATTTTTTATCTTTAGAGTTTTTTAAAACCTCTTTATGATAAGACTCCGATGAATCCAATAATAAAAGAGTATGCCCAGTAGGTGCAGTATCTAATACTACAAATCCCTCAACTCCTTTAGATATTGTTTTAGCAAAAGCTTGAAATATTGCAATCTCTTCAATACAAGGTGAACTTAATTCTTCTTTTAATAAATCCATATCTTCTTTGGATAAAATATTTTCATTTTTTGCTATGACTTCACTTACATGTCTTTGAAGTTCAATTTTGGGATCAATTTTTTCTATTGATAAATTTGATTGTTCATTTTGAGCTATGTATTCTAAATGAGAGGCAGGATCAGTTGTAGATAAAGTCACCTTATGTCCTCGACTTGCGAGTTTGCCTGCAAGCATTGAAGCAATGGTAGTTTTTCCAACCCCACCTTTTCCCATAGTCATGATAACCCCATTGGAATCTTTTTCAATATCATCCAATAAATTTTCCCAAGAATGAACTCCACTTAAAGTTTTTTCCAAAGAGTTTTTTAACTGTATTGGTGCATTTTCAAATTCTAAGGCATCTTCTTGTTGAACCAAAGTACGTAAAGATTCAATACCTAAAACACCTTTTGGATAAAATCCTATTTTTGTTTGAGGCATACTTTCTAAGTTAGAGGGAATATTGTTTAAACTATTTTGTGATTTTGTATAAAATGCCAAGGCAATTTCATCTTCAGACTCATCTTCAAAAACCCCATTGATAACCAGATGTTGATTTTTCATCCCTTGTTTTTTTAACTCGCTTGAAGCTTTGGAAGCTTCCAGTAATGATAATTCTTCAGCTCGGGAGACCATAATAAGAAGTGTTTGTTTTTCATCTTTTAAGTTTTTCACCACATTGTCATAAATATCTTTGTATTCACTCAACCCTGACACTGGTCCTAAACAAGAACTTCCAGTTTGATTATCAGCAATAAAATCATTCCATGCTGCAGGCAAGGCTAAAAGTCGTAAGGTATGTCCAGTTGGTGCAGTGTCTAAAATAATATGATCAAATTCCTCAACAATACTTTCGTCACCAATGTATTTTGAAAACTCATTAAAACCTGCAATTTCAACTGTACAAGCTCCACTTAACTGCTCTTCCATTTGTTCAATTGCATCTTGAGGTAATAGTCCTCTATAAGGATCAACCATTTTCTCTTTGTATTGTTGCGCTGCAATTACGGGATTAATATTCATAGCCCAAAGATTATCTAAGTTTCCAATTTTTGTTGGAGTACTATGAATTTTGAATTGTAATACTTCATCCAAGTTTGAAGCAGGATCAGTACTTATTAACAGTACTTTTCTATTTGCATCGTTCAGTGCAGTAGCAATGGCACAAGACATAGAAGTTTTTCCAACCCCACCTTTTCCAGTAAAAAAAAGAAACTTAGGTATTTTTGCTAGTAAATTTTTCATAATTATTTATTAAACAAAGAAAAAGAAGCCAAGCCAAGTTTTGAACTTAAAGTTGGAACAGTTGGATAGTCTTTAGAAAAAAGCAACTCATCATTTAGAAAAACCAAAGGTAGAACATCTACTCCCTCACTTTTCAGCATTGTGGCAACTTGAACATTAGAAACGTATTGAGCTGGTTCAGTAGTCAGTCCATAACGATTTACTTCAAAAACACTTTTATCAAGTGCACCTAAAAAAGATGCCAACTGAACCAGTTTTGTATCCACATCAGTTCCACAAACTCCTGTAGGACAACACATAGCAGGATCGTATATTGTTAATTTTTTCATCTATATTCCCAATTCTTGTTTTACTTGAGGAAGTAATACTTTTTCTATTTCATCGTAAGTATCTAAAAATGCAGCATAATCTTTTCCATCTGGATCTTCAAAGCCAATATGTATTACCTTTACAGCTTTTGGAAAAATGGGGCAGTTTTCATTTGCATGACCACAAACAGTAACTACCAAATCATAATCATTGTCAATAACTGTATCGATGGTTTTTGAGTGATATTCATCTTTCCAAATACCTTTTTCTTCTAAGAGTTTCTTTGCATTGACATTTACTTTTCCACTGGCTTTTACGCCACTACTATCAGAAATAGCCCCTTTTAAAAATGCGTTTATTTGAGCTTCAGCGATGATACTTCTGCAAGAGTTTCCTGTACATAAAATTAATACTTTTTTTTCTTTATTCACTATTAAATTCCTTCTAATAATATTTTAAATCCCAAACCAATTAAAATGATTCCACCTAAATATTCTGCTTTGTCTTCTAAGAATCCACCTAAATATTTTCCTATATATACTGCTGCAATACATAATAAAAATGTAATTCCAGTAATAATACTTACTGCGTAAATTATATTTATATCTTGAAAAGAAAAAGTAACTCCAATTGCTAAAGCATCAATGCTTGTGGCAATTGCTAAAATTAATAAGGTACTATTTCTCAAATCTTGAACTTCATCTTCAAAGTTATTTGAGTATGCTTCTTTTATCATACGATAACCAAGATACA
>MAAG01000020.1 GCA_002163065.1 Arcobacter sp. 31_11_sub10_T18 | reverse complement strand
CATATGATTATATAGTCAAATAATTCATAATCATATGTTATTCAATTAGTTATAATTTTCTACAAATGATGATATATGAGGTAGAAAATGGACAAGATTAGATTTAATGATTTACTAAAAATTGCAGACTTAAGTAAAAAAGAATTTGCAGGACTTATTGGTACTTCTGGTCCTACTGTTAATAACTGGGGAAGTAGTGGTCGAGCAATTCCATACTGGGTTGAGTCATGGTTAAACTTATATAATGAAAATAAGAATTTAAAACAAATAAAACAACTTATTCAAGACAGCGGATTAAATAAGTAGTATTTTGAATCTCATTTTACTAAGGATTTTTATTGCCCTATATACTTAAAAAATTTGATGTAATCAAAGGTGAAAAAGTAGAAAACTTTTTGGTGGATGTTGTAAAACTCTCTATTCCTCTAGCTTACAAGCTCTTGCAGAAGGGTAGAGTAATTGATGATAAAAAAAGACGTCTGCAAAAAGGCCAAGTATTAAAATCTGGTCATATAGAAGTCTCTATTTTTGAAGCCATCACAAAAGGCTTAACTCCTCTTTTTCAAACAGAACACTTTGCCCTTTTTGATAAACAATCAGGACTAATGGTACATCCAGTTGCAAGGTCTTCACAATATACACTGCTCGATGAGATAAGATACCACTTTGGAGATGAAGGTAGTTTAGTTCACCGAATTGATGCTGAAACTTCAGGACTTATACTTGTATCAAAAAATGGATATTCTCAATATGTACTAAATGAAATGTTTGAGAAAAAAGAATTTGTGAAAAAATATAAAGCTTTAGTTGAAGGTAAAATTGAGAAAGAAGTTTTAATTGATACAAAAATTGGACACTCCAATGGTTTGATAAAATTAAAAATGCAGACATCAGAAGATGGAAAAGAGTCTAGTACTTTAATACGACCTATATCTTATGATAAAGATAAAAATCAAACTTTAGTGGAAGCAATTCCCTATACAGGAAGACAACACCAAATCAGAGTTCATTTAGAATCTATTTCACATAGAATTGTTGGCGATCCTATATATGGATTAGAAGAGAGTTTTGTAAATGATTTTTTGAGAAATAAGATAGGTGAGGCTGAACGAGAGAAGGTTACAGGGGCGTCAAGACTTATGTTACATGCTTATTATCTAGAGTTTACTTTTTTGAATCGAACTTATAAGTTTTGTTCAAAGCAAGACTTTGGAGATACTGCACAGAGTTAGTTATTCTCTTCTCATAAAGACATTAAATGTCTTCGTTCTCTACTTTCTTTTATTAAAAAGAAAGTAGCAAAGAAATAACAACGGCTTCGGAGGCTAAAGCTACCCTCTTTTATTATTTATTCTTTTCTGTCCTGCAAAACTCACTAAAACTTGCTCCCAGCAAGTTTTTTAACGTTCAAACAGTTTCGGACGGATTTAGAAAAGAAGAAATAAACATCGGCTCCTGCAGATGTTGTCAGTTGTCCAATTTTTCTATTAAATAAACTCTCTACACTAACTGATAATAAGAAAAAAATTCTCTATGTTCGAACCTTCCCTTCACTTGAGTCCAGCATTTGTTGAAGCTAAGTTTTTTATATCTTAAAGCGTAACCCG
>MAAG01000188.1 GCA_002163065.1 Arcobacter sp. 31_11_sub10_T18 | reverse complement strand
TCAGACCTGCTATTGTAGTAATCAGAGCGACTGAGATTCCATGAGAAAAAATTGAAGGGTCACCCAATCCACTTGAACTGATGGCTTCAAAAGATTTTAATACACCATATACTGTTCCTAGTAGTCCTAGAAGTGGAGAAATAGATGCGATATTTTTTATAAAAGTAAGACCTTTTTCTAGCTTTTTTACTTCATATTCGATTTGAATACTAAGATTACTTGGATCTAGTAAATTTAACTTATTGATTATTTTACTAGTAATTGACTTTTTATTTGTAAGAATTAAGAATTTCCATAAAATGATAGTAAATCCAATTACATTTAAACCAAGCAAAATATAAACAATTTCACCACCCTTATTCATATACTCTATTAAATCCATTAAAAACCTTTTATTTATATTACTTAAAAATTCTAAAGCTATTTTAGTATAATACAATTATGAAATATATAAATTCAAAAGTTGAAACCATTAATTTTGATGATTTTGAGATCTTTTTAAAAAGAGATGACCTACTTGACGCTGATTTTTCTGGAAATAAAGCCAGAAAATTTTACTATTATTTAGTGAATGAATTTCCAGGTATTGAAAAAATTATTGGACATGGTTCTGCTCAGTCTAATACTCTTTATTCATTTTCCGTTTTAGCAAAACTTAAAAGTTGGGATTTAGACTTTTATGTGGATCATATTCCTTCTTTTTTAAAAGAAGATCCAGTAGGAAATTATAAAGCGGCATTAAACAACGGTGCAAAAATCATTCCTATACGAGAGTTAGCTGAAGATACTAATACTCTTGATTACATCAAAAAGAGTATTTTACCCTATGAAAAAAAGGTACTTTTTGTTCCTGAAGGTGGACACTGTATGGAAGCTGAGTTTGGTATTAAAATACTAGCAGCTGAAATAAAAGAATGGGCAATTAAACATAAAAAAATCAATCTAAAAATAGTACTTCCTTCAGGAACAGGAACCACCGCATTATTCTTGCAAAAAAACCTCAAGGATTTTGAAGTACTAACTTGTGCTTGTGTAGGTGGAGATGAATATTTGAAAAAACTCTTTTTTGAATTAAACCCAAATGAAAACGAACATCCCCTAATCCTAAAAAGTAGTAAAAAACATCATTTTGGAAAACTATATAAAGAGTTTTATTTGATGTATGATGAGTTATTAAAACAGACGAAAATTGAATTTGATTTGTTATATGACCCCTTAGCTTGGTTGTGTTTAAAAGAATATTTGTCTAATTATAGTAAAGATAATCATCCTAGTATTTTATATATTCATCAAGGTGGACTTTTGGGAAATGAAACCATGAAACCAAGATATTTAAGAAAATATGATTTTAAGGATGATTTATCTTAAGATGAAACTAATGGGTAAAAAAGAAAACATTTTTTGCAATCTTGATTTACGACATAAAAGATTTACTTAAATTTGGATATAATCTTCGACTATGAAAAAGAACAATTTAATATTAATAGGTTTTATGGGTGTTGGAAAAGGTACAGTAGCTCGAGCACTTGTATCTAAATACGACATGTTTGCAATTGATACAGATGATATAATCGAGAGCCAAGAAAAAAAGAAGATAAAAGACATCTTTAAAGATAAAGGCGAAACGTATTTCCGAAATCTGGAACAAAAATGTGCTGACTGGTTAGAAAACAGTGTTGATAATACGGTTATCTCAACAGGTGGTGGATTTTATAAAAGAGCCAATCTTAATAAAGTTGGAAAAATCATCTACCTAAAATCCTCATTTGAGGGAATACTCAATAGAATTGGCAACTCTCCTAATGCTATCAAGAAATTGAAAAAAAGACCACTTTTACAAGATATTGAAGAAGCAAAAAAACTATACAATTTACGAATTCCTGAATATGAAAAGATTTCAGATGTGATTGTTGATGTTGAAGATAGAGATATTGATGATATTGTAAAAGATATTATGACAAAGTGTAAGGCATAAAATGAGAATAATCAGTAGTAAAGATTTAGATTTTAAAGAAAGATTTGATGAAATTCTAGCACGGGCTAAAACCGATATCAAAAGCGTGTCAACGATTGTAAATGGAATTATTGATGAAATTACACTTGAGGGTGATACTGCACTTACAAAACATATTTCGAAATTTGATAACTGGACTCCTTCTTCTGGTGAAGATTTACTAATTTCTTGCGACGATATGAAAAAAGCTTATGAAAATATAGATACAGATTTAAAAAATGCACTTCACACAGCTTATGATAGGATCAAAAAATATCATGAGAAACAACTTCCAAAATCATGGATTGATTTTGAAAAAAATGGAAGTATTTTAGGACAAAAAGTAAGCCCTGTTGATCGAGCTGGTCTTTATATCCCAGGAGGGAAAGCTGCCTATCCAAGTAGTTTATTAATGAATGCAATTCCTGCTATTGTTGCAGGTGTTGAAGAAATAATTGTATGTACACCAACACCTAATAATGAAGTGAATGAATTATTACTCGCTGCTCTTCATATCTGTGAGATTAAAAAAGCCTATAAAGTTGGAGGAGCAAGTGCTATTGCTGCACTGGCTTATGGAACAAAAACAATTCCAAAAGTTGACGTGATAACAGGTCCAGGAAATATTTATGTTGCAACTGCAAAAAAGCTTGTATTTGGTGAAGTAAATATTGATATGATTGCAGGACCTAGTGAAATTGGGATATTAAGTGATAGTAGCGCAAATCCTAAGTATTTGGCAATTGATTTATTGTCTCAAGCTGAACATGATGAAATGGCAAGTTCTATTATGATTACTACAGATGAAGAAATTGCAAAACAAACGAGTATTGAAGTTGACAATTATTTAAAAACTTTAAAAAGAAGTGAAATTGCTCAAAAATCTATTAATGATAGGGGTGTTATTATTGTGGCTTCTTCAATGACTGAAGCTATCAAACTTATGAATGAAATTGCTCCTGAACATTTAGAAATAATGACCAATAATGCTTTTGAACTATTACCAAAAATCAAACATGCTGGTGCAATTTTTCTTGGAGCTAATACACCTGAACCCATTGGTGACTATATAGCAGGACCTAATCATACCCTTCCAACAGGAAGTACTGCAAAGTTTTATAGTCCTTTAAATGTAGAAAACTTTATGAAAAAATCTTCCATAATAAGTTTTTCACAAGAGGCTATAAATGAATTGGGTGAAGCTTGTGCATTATTGGCTGACACTGAAGGTCTAACTGCTCATGCTGAATCAGTAAGAGTTAGATTAAATAAATAAAACATACACAAAAAGGTTAATCATGGCAAGTAATAAATATTATTTAGAAGATGAAGATGATATGTTTGTAGGAAGTCCAAAGTCAAAGTATTTTGATATCGCTCGACAAGCAAACGATGAAATTGTTGAAGATGAAACAGATAATATGATTGAAAAGTTAGCTGTTATGGAAATACTATTGAGTAAAGATAAAGATATGGACTTTGATATTAATCAGGTAATTAAACAATACGTACTTGAAAACTCTGAAGAAGTTGACGAGATGAAAAAAGGTTTATATATAGAATTTACTGGTGATATTGTTTGTAGATTAGATTCATAAGGTAGAATGTGGAAGAGTTAATAGAAGTCAAAAAACAAATAAAAGATTTTGTCATAGAAATTGCAGATGAAAAAAGTTTAGAACTTTTAGGTCATTTGGCTCAAGGTAAAATGTTACGATCAAAACTGATTCTAAAGATTGCTGGTGTAAACACTGAATCCATTAAACTTTGTGCAGTGGTGGAAATGATTCATGCAGCTTCTTTATTACATGATGATGTTATAGATGATGCAAATACTAGAAGAGGGCAAGCCAGTGTCAATGCTCTTTATGATAATAAAACTGCCATCATGTTTGGTGATATATTATACTCAAAAGCTTTTACTGAACTTTCACAAATGGATAAAAGAATAGCTTATAAAATTGCCAATGCGGTAACATTATTAAGTGTAGGTGAACTTTTAGATGTTGAACTGACAAAAACTTTTAATAAATCATATGATAAATACTTAGACATGATTTATAAAAAAACAGCTTCTTTAATCGAAGCCTGTGCAGCTAGTGCAGCTATATTAGCTGGACTCGATGTTGAAAAATACGCTTTATATGGTAAAAACCTAGGATTGGCATTTCAAATGATTGATGATATCTTAGATATTACCCAAGACAGTGCTACTTTGGGAAAACCTGCTATGTTAGATTTTGTTGAAGGTAAAGTAACTATTCCTTATTTATTATTACATGAAAGAATCGAAAATAAATCTAAGTTAGAATTGTTATATAAAAAACAATTATCTAGTGATGAAGCAGCTTGGATTAAAATACAAATGAGTGAAACACAAACTTTAAGTGATTCAATCGCACAAGCCAGACAATTGGGACTTGAAGCAATTAACAGTGTTAAAGATGAAAATAATGAGTCTTTGGTACAAATCATGAAAGTAATGATTGAGCGAGAATTTTAATGGCTTATTTAAGTATTAGCTTCACACATAAAAATACAGATATTCAAACTAGAGAAAAGTTGGCTTTTTCCAATGACTTGGAAAAAGAAACATTTTTAAAAAACATACTTGATAGTGATAGTATTGAAGAGGCTGTACTTTTATCTACGTGTAACAGAGTTGAAATTATTACTTGTGTTTCAAGTTTAGAAGCTTCACAAAATACAATTTTAAAAAAACTATCTGAGTTTTCCACTTTAGATTTTGATGACTTGGTTGAGAGAGCGGATGTTTTTGATAGCAATTATGCCATTCATCACCTCTTTTCAGTGGCATCCTCTCTTGATAGTTTGGTTGTGGGTGAAACTCAAATTGTAGGACAATTAAAAGATTCTTTTAAATATTCCATGTCAAAAGGATTTTGTAATAGAAATCTAGCACGCGCTTTTCATTTCTCCTTTAAATGTGCTGCACAAGTTAGAAATGCAACTTCACTTGGTACGGGTTCTGTTTCAGTAGCAAGTACAGCTGTGGCAAAAGCAAAAGATATTTTCAAAAATAAAACCAATGTACAAGCTTTGGTTATTGGTGCAGGGGAAATGAGTGAATTATCAATCAAACATCTTCTTAAGGCAAATTTTGAAGTGATTCTAACCAGCAGAAATTTTAAAAAAGCACAATTGTTAGCTTCAACTTTTGAAGAAGAAGTGAAAGTAGCACCTTATGACCAATTAAACCATCTTTTAAATACAGTAGAAGTATTAATAACAGCAACTTCTGCCCCTTATCCTATTATAAAAGAAGATATGATTCAAAAGTGTGACTTTAATAGATATTGGTTTGATGTGGCAGTTCCAAGAGATATTGAAGATATGAATGTTGATAAGTTACATATATATGCAGTTGATGATTTACAAGATATTGTGAATGATAATATGGCATTAAGAGCTGAGTCTGCTAAAAAAGCATACTCCATTGTAAGTAATATGTCAAAAGAGTTTTTTGAATGGCTTAGAACTTTAGGTGTTGAACCTGTATTGAAACATCTACACTTAAATGGAGATGATATTATCAATAAAAAATTACAAAAAGCAATTCAAAAAGGTTTTATCAATAGTAGTGATGAAGAAAACATCAAAAAGTTATGTCAAACAGTTATGGCGGAGTTTTTACATATACCATCTCAAAAATTAAAAGAAGTTTCAAAATCCAATAATGGGGATTTGGTTCTTAATACGGTTCAAGATATTTTTGGATTAAACGATGATTCTTCAACGCAGACAAAATATAAAAATGATAATACACAAAATGAAACGATAGGATAATAAATGAAATTTAGTAAAATATTTATACCAACAACAAAAGAAGTTCCAAAAGATGCCACATTACCTTCCCATCAATATTTAGTTAGAGGTGGCTTTGTAAATCAAATTGGAGCTGGAATTTATAATTATTTACCATTGGGAAAAATTGTTCTAGATAAAATCAGAGCAATAGTAAAAGAAGAGATGGACAATTCAGGTGCAAATGAAGTGCAGTTTGGATTTGTGACACCTTTATCATTATGGGAACAATCTGGTCGAGCTTCTACTATGGGACATGAACTGTTAAAGTTTAAAGATAGAAAACAAACTGAATATGTACTCTCACCTACAAACGAAGAAACTGTAGTTGATTTGGTGAAGAATAGAATTAATTCTTATAAAAACCTTCCAATAAACTTGTATCAAATTTATACAAAGTTTAGAGATGAAGCACGTCCAAGATTTGGTTTGATGAGAGGGCGTGAGTTTTTAATGAAAGATGCCTATTCTTTTCACTCTTCAAAAGAAGACTTGGTTCGAGAATTTCATGTAATGGAAGAAACTTATAAAAAAATCTATACAAGATTGGGACTAGAGTTTAGAGTGGTAGCTGCTGATTCTGGTGCCATTGGTGGAAGTGGTTCAAAAGAATTTATGGTTTTAGCAAATTCAGGTGAAGACACGATTGTTGTTTGTCCTAATTGTGAATATGGAGCTAATATTGAAGCTGCTATTAGAGTGAAAAAACATGTTACTCCTTGGTATGAAAATACTGCTTATGAAGCAAAAATGGAAAAAGTCGAAACAAAAGGTTTAAAAACCATTGAAGAAGTTTCAAATTTTTTAAGTACTTCTCAATCTCAATCAATTAAAGCAGTGATGAAAAAAGCAGTTTATGAAGAAAATGAAGAAGTGATTGTCTTTTTTGTAAGAGGTGATGACGAACTTGAAGAAACAAAAGCTTGTAATGCTGTTGGTGCGTTAGAATTAGTGGATGCAACAGCACAAGAGGTTGAAGATATTGGTTTGGTATCTGGATATTGTGGACCTTTTGGCTTAGCTGAAAAGATTACATATCTTATAGACAATGAAATCAAAGATGAAGTTGGTTTGGTTTGTGGTGCTAATGAAGTTGATTACCATTTTACTGATACGGATTTATCAACTTTAAAAGATGTGAAGTACTCAGATCTTGTTGCAGTTCAAGAAGGTGATATTTGTACTTGTTGTGGTGGAAAACTAGAATATACAAAAGGTATTGAAGCTGGACATATTTTTCAACTGGGTACGAAATACTCTGAATCGATGGATGCTAAGTTTTTAGATGAAAATGGTAAATCTAAACCCTTTGAAATGGGATGTTATGGTATTGGAGTTTCAAGATTAGTTGCAGCGGTTATTGAGCAAAACCATGATGATAAAGGGTGTGTTTGGACTAAGTCAACAACACCATTTATGGTAGATGTAATTGTTTCAAGTGCTAAAAAAGAAGAAGAGCTAAATGCTGGAATTAAAATCTATGAAGATCTAAAAGATGCAGGTATTGAAACCATATTAGATGACAGACTAAAAGAGAGATTTGGATTTAAAATGAGTGATTATGAACTTCTTGGTTTTCCATATGCTGTTATTGTTGGAAAGAAACTTCAAGAAGGCTTGGTTGAAATAGTGGATAGAAAAACTTTAGATAAAACGGAAGTATCTTTAGAAAATGTACAAGAAGAGTTATTAAAATTAATTAACTCTTAGAAAGAATTCTACTTCAAAGAAAAAGGTTATAAAGATGATTTCTTTATAACCTTTTTTTATAGACAGTGAATAAAAATAATAGGTGATATTATATACTTAAGAAATTTACTGATATAATTTTTATTAAAAATACAATAGGAAATAAATATGGAAACATCAAGTGTACAAACAGTCTCTGATATGATTGGACTTTATTCTACAAATATAGCAATAGCAATAGTAATATTTTTTGTAGGAAAATGGCTGGTTTCAAAAATAACCAGTGTTGTTATCAAACTTATGAATAAACAAAAAAACATGGATAAAACTTTGTCCATGTTTCTAGAAGACATTTTATACTATACCTTGATGGCTGTCGTTGTATTAACAGCTCTTGATCAAGTTGGTGTTGAGACAACTTCCTTTTTAGCTATTCTTGGGGCTGCTGGTTTAGCTATTGGTTTGGCTCTTAAAGACTCACTGTCAAATTTTGCTTCAGGTGTTATGATTATTATGTTTAGACCCTATAAAATTGGTGATGTGGTTAGTGCTGGTGGGATTACTGGAAAAGTAATAGAAATACATCTTTTTAACACAGAATTTACAACACCTGATAATCAAAAAATATTGGTACCTAATGGCTCAATTACAGCAGGCTCAATTACCAATATAAATGCTCATGATACAAGACGAGTAGACTTAACTATAGGAATTGGTTATGACGATGATATTAAAAAAGCAAAAAACTTACTACATGAAATAGTTAGTGCCAATGAAAAAATATTAAAAGATCCAAGCGTTACTATTGCTGTTGCGGAATTAGCTGATAGCAGTGTTAATTTTATAGTTCGTCCTTGGGTAAATACTCCTGATTTTTGGGATGTTAAATTTGACTTACTTGAAACCATAAAAAATAGATTTGATGAAGAAGGTATTTCTATCCCTTATCCACAGTCTGATGTGCATTTATACAAAGAAGAAAAAAAGTACTAACATCATAACGCTACCTAAAATATTAACTGAAATTTTAGAAAACTTAATTGGTGCAGGTCTGAAGCCTGTGCTAGTTGGTGGGTGCATACGAGATTTTTATTTAGATATTACTTGTAAAGATTATGATATTGAAGTTTATGGTATTGATGATTTAGTAGATTTAGAGTTAAATTTGGAAAAATTTGGAACCGTTGTTTTGGCTGGTAAGAGTTTTGGGGTTTTAAAACTGTCTTGTGAGGGATATGAATTTGATTTTGCACTTCCTCGAACTGAAATAAAAACTGGAAGTGGGCATCAAGGTTTCGAAGTTCAAACCAATGGACAACTCGATTTCAAAGAAGCCGCACGAAGACGTGACTTTACTATTAATGCAATGGGCTATGACTACACCAGCAAAACACTCCTAGATCCCTACAATGGAAAAGAAGACATAAAGCGCAAAGTTCTACGACATATTGATGATACGACCTTTGTGGAAGATCCTTTACGTGTGTATAGAGCTGTACAGTTCGCCGCAAGATTTGAATTTTCTTTAGATAAGAGAACTTTTATTTTATGCCAAGGTATTGTAAGTAAAAAGCAATTGGAAGAGTTGGCAAAAGAAAGAGTCTTTGAGGAAATTAAAAAACTTCTTTTAAAAGCCAAACAACCATCTTTAGGATTTATTCTTATTAAAGACTTGGGGATATTAAAATATTTTCCCCAATTAGAAGTTTTGATTGGCTGTGAGCAAGAAAAAGAGTATCATCCAGAAGGAGATGTTTGGATACATACTTTAATGTGTTTAGATGAAATGGCCAAATTAAGATCCACAGACGAGTATAGAAACTTATATTTGATGTTAGCAGTATTATGTCATGATCTAGGAAAACCAGTAACCAGTGCTGTTGTCAACGGTAAAATTACTTCTTATAATCATGAGAAAGAGGGTCTTGAACCAACAATTGAATTTATTCAATTGTTAAGTAATGAAAAAA
>MAAG01000164.1:9645-13646 GCA_002163065.1 Arcobacter sp. 31_11_sub10_T18 | reverse complement strand
GAACTAAGATGACTTAGGTTACAATATTAATAGATTTTAACTTAAAGGAGATTATGATGTTTAAAGAACATAGTCATGCAATCACTGCATTAAGAGCTGAAGATGGGCATTTTAACAAATTATTTGACAAACATACCGAGTTAGACGATAAAATTGACGCAATTGAAGCAGGGACTGGACATGTCGAAGACTTCGAACTAGAAACAATGAAAAAATCAAAACTAAAAATCAAAGATGAAATATATTCCATCGTGATGGATTATAAGAAAAACAACAACTATTAATACTTAAGCGGTGGCGATACCACCGCTTTTTCTCCCCCTTTTTAAAAAACTCCCCTTCCAATCTTTTTTAAGTATTATTTAGGTAAAATATCTAAATTTTATAATAAGGCATTTTATATGGAAAACCTTTTTGATTCTCAAGACATTATAGATATAAATATCGAAGATTCGGTTAAAGCTTCTTATTTAGATTATTCTATGAGTGTTATTATTGGTCGTGCTCTACCTGATGCTAGAGACGGACTTAAACCAGTTCATAGAAGAATATTATATGCTATGCATGATTTACATTTAAGCTCACGAGCTTCTTACAAAAAATCAGCAAGAATTGTTGGAGATGTTATTGGTAAGTACCATCCACATGGAGACAACTCTGTCTATGATGCATTGGTTCGTTTGGCACAAAATTTCTCAATGAGAGCTCCTCTAATTGACGGTCAAGGGAACTTCGGTTCTGTTGATGGTGATAACGCAGCTGCAATGAGATATACCGAAGCTAGAATGACCAAAATTTCTGAAGATATTTTGGCAGATCTTGATAAAGATACTGTAAACTTTATTGCAAACTACGATGATACTATGAGAGAACCTTCTGTTATGCCTACACGGGTTCCTACTTTACTTTTAAATGGTTCTGAAGGTATTGCAGTTGGAATGGCGACAAAAATACCACCACATAACTTGGATGAGTTATTAGGAGCTATTTTACATGTAATAGACAATCCAAATGCAACAGCAGATGAGTTAATGGAATTTATTCAAGGTCCAGATTTTCCAACAGGTGGAACTATCTTTGGTCGACGTGGAATTGTTGATGCTTATAATACTGGACGAGGTCGTGTTAAAATTAGAGCAAAACATCATATGGAAACAAAAGGTAGAAAAGATGTTATTGTTATTGATGAGTTACCATACCAAGTAAACAAATCTAGACTAATTGAACAAGTTGCAACTTTAGCGAAAGACAAGCATATTGAAGGAATCTCAGAAATTAGAGATGAATCAGACAGAGACGGTATTAGAGTTGTAATTGAGCTTAAAAAAGATGCTATGGGTGAGATTATTTTAAATAACCTATATAAGTCTACACCACTTGAAACTACTTTTGGAATTATTTTACTTGCAGTTCATAATAAAGAACCAAAAGTATTTACTCTTCCAGAGTTATTAACTATTTTCTTGTCACATAGAAAAACAGTTATTATTAGAAGAACAATCTTTGAATTAGAAAAAGCAAAAGCAAGAGCACATATCTTAGAAGGTTTACGAATTGCTCTTGATAATATTGATGAAATCGTTCAACTGATTAAAACCAGTTCAAATGATGCAGATGCAAAAGAAAAATTAAAAGAGAGATTTTCTTTAAGTGAAATTCAATCTCAAGCTATTCTAGATATGAGATTAGGAAGATTAACTGGTCTTCAAAGAGATAAATTAGAAGCTGAATATACTGAACTTATGCTTATCATCGCTGAATTAGAATCAATCTTAAAATCTGAAGATAAGTTAAATGAGATTATCAAAGAAGAATTAGTTGAAGTAAGAGAAAAACATAATAATCCTAGACGAACAGAAATCGAAGATTCTTATGATGAAATTGATATGGAAGACTTAATTCCAAATGAGCCAATGGTTGTTACTATTACTCATAACGGATATGTGAAAAGAGTTCCAATTAAATCTTATGAAAAACAAAGACGTGGTGGAAAAGGTAAAACTGCTGTGACCACTCACGATGATGACTTTATTGAGAAATTCTTTATCAGTAATACTCATGATACGTTGATGTTTGTTACTAATCTGGGGCAATTATACTGGTTGAAAGTATACAGAATTCCAGAAGGTAGTAGAATTGCAAAAGGAAAAGCGGTTGTTAACTTAATCAACTTAAAAGCTGATGAAAAAATCATGGCAATTATTCCTACAACTGATTTTGATGAGAGTAAATCATTGGCATTCTTCACAAGAAATGGTATTGTAAAAAGAACGTCTTTATCTGAATTCTCAAATATCAGAAGTAACGGGGTACGTGCAATTGTTCTTGATGATGCAGATGAAATTGTAACTGCTCAAATTACTTATCCAGATTCAGAGTATCTAATGGTATTTACAAGTTTGGGTCAGTGTATTAGATTTGATATTGACAAAACAAGAGAACAAGGTAGAAGTACCAGAGGTGTTCGAGGTATCAAGTTTAAGAAAGACAGTGATTATGTAGTTGATGCTGATGTTATTCAAAATGAAGAACAAGAATTATTAACTGTATCTGAAAAAGGTATTGGAAAACGAACCAAGGTTGAAGAATACAGATTGACCAATAGAGCTGGGTCTGGTGTTATTTCTATGAAATTACATCAAAAAACTGGAAATGTTGTTGGAAATGTAATCGTAGATGAATCACAAGACTTGATGGCATTGACATCTGTTGGAAAGATGATTCGAGTAGACATGGAAAGTATTAGAAAAGCTGGAAGAAATACCAGTGGAGTTATTATTGTAAATGTGGAAAAAGGTGATAAAGTTGTAAGTATTGCCAAGTGTCCAAAAGAAAATGACGACGAAGTGGAATTAGATGAAAACGGTGTAGCTGTAAATGGTGGAACTAATAGTGAAAACGAAGGTGAACAACCAAGCGAAAATACTGAGACAAATAATAATATAGATGATCAACCTAGTTTGATAGATAATGAGGAAAATGAATAATGAGAAAATTTAATGTTGCAATCGTTGGAGCAACAGGTGCTGTTGGTGAAGAACTTTTAAGAGTTATGGAAGATTATGATTTTCCAATCAACAATTTATTACCACTTGCTAGTGCAAAAAGTGCTGGTACAAAAGTAGAATATATCAACAAAGAATATACAGTAGTTGAATTAACTCCTACTGTATTCGAAGAAAATGAAATTGATATTGCATTTTTTAGTGCTGGTGGAAGTATTTCAGCTGAATTTGCAAAATATGCAGTTGAATCAGGTGCTGTGGTTATTGATAATACTAGTCACTTTAGAATGGACAAAAATGTACCTTTAGTAGTTCCTGAAGTAAATCCTGAAGATATTAAATTATGGAAAGATACTGGAATTATTGCCAATCCAAATTGTTCAACAATTCAAATGGTTCTATCTTTAAAACCTCTTGATGATTTATATGGAATCAAAAGAGTTGATGTATCAACATACCAAGCCGTAAGTGGTGCTGGAAAAGCAGGTATGGAAGAACTGGTTACTCAAATGCAAGATTTCTTTGCTTTTAAACTTGGAGATACTAAAATTGAACAATTTGCTCATCAAATTGCTTTAAATGTTATTCCTCAAGTTGATGTTGCACAATCAAACTCTTTTACAAAAGAAGAGATGAAAATGGTTAATGAAACACAAAAAATTCTTGGAAAAGATATAGCAGTTGCTGCTACTTGTGTACGAGTGCCAATTTTAAGAAGTCACAGTGAAGCAATTACTGTAACATTTGAAGATGGAACTGATGCAGATATGGCTGAAGTTAGAAGTGCCTTAGAGAACTTTGAGAATGTTGAAGTGATTGATGACTTAGAAAACAATGCATATCCTATGCCAATCATCTCAACTGATACTGATATCACTTATGTAGGTCGGTTAAGAAAAGATATTTATAGTGATAATATGGTTCATTATTTTAATGTAGCAGATCAAATTAGAGTAGGTGCTGCAACCAATTCAGTAAGAATTGCATTAAAATGGA
>MAAG01000164.1:4795-9633 GCA_002163065.1 Arcobacter sp. 31_11_sub10_T18 | reverse complement strand
TTGAACTAGAAGACGAGTAAAATGTTAGAAAATTTTTTCGAAGCAGCTATGTGGAAGACTAGATTTCTAGTTCTTCTGGCTGTTATTTTTGGTCTAATTGGTGCTCTTGTACTGTTTATCGTTGCTAGCATTGATATCTGGGGCGTTGCAGTATATACTTTTGAGACGCTTATTAATTCTGCACATCCAAAAAACTTTCATGAAGATATTGTTAGTGGTATCATCGGCGCTGTTGATTTATATTTAATCGCTATTGTGATGTTAATCTTTTCTTTTGGTGTATATGAACTTTTTATATCCCCTATTGATCATCATAAAGATGCCCAAGAAGACACCAAAATACTTTCAATCACTTCCTTGGATCAATTAAAAGATAAAATCGCTAAAGTTATTATTATGGTTCTGGTTGTAAACTTTTTTCAAAGAGTATTACATACTGAATATAAAGACGCGTTAGAAATGTTGTACTTTGCTTTAGCAATTGCAGCGCTATCCATTGGACTTTACTTTTTAGGTAGAGTTGGACAAAAATAAATAATATGCCCTGAGGCTTTATTCTTAAAGCCCTTTAGGTTTTGCCACTTTTAACAGTTTTATAACTGTGCTAAAAAGTTGATAATATAATATACGAGGTTTCCTTTAAAATGGAAGCCATTTTAAAGGATTAAAATATGTCAAAGATTTTTGTAGATGCTTGTTTTAGAAAAGAGACCCCCTATACTCCTGTATGGATGATGAGACAAGCAGGACGTTATCTACCTCAGTATTTGAAAGTAAGAGCAGAAGCTGGAAATTTTTTAAATCTATGTCATAACCCTAAAAAAGCGGCTGAAGTAACTATTCAACCTTTAGATATCGTTGGTGTTGATGCGGCTATTTTATTTTCTGATATTCTTGTGATTCCAAATGAAATGGGAATGCACTTAGAGTTTATCAAAGGTGAGGGACCACTTTTTAGAGACCCTATTAAAACTGAAGCACAAATTGATGCGTTAATTGGTGGAGATGAAGCTGCTTCAAAATTAACATACGTCTTTGAAACAATTGAGCTATTAAAACAACAGTTACCTGAAGATAAAGCACTGATTGGATTTACTGGTGCTCCTTGGACACTTGCAACATATATGATTGAAGGACAAGGTACTAAAACGTACAATATCTGTAAAAAGATGATGTATTCAAATCCTGCGTTATTACATAAGATTTTGAGAAAAGTAACTGAAGTGGTAAAATTATATATGGAAAAACAAATCCAAGCAGGTATTGATGTGGTTCAAATCTTTGATTCATGGGCTGCAGCAATTGAGCCAGGACTTTATGATGAATTTTCATGGTCATACATGGTAGAAATCGCTGAGTACTTAAAAGAAAAATACCCACATATTCCTATCATTATGTTTCCAAAAGGAATCCCAGCATTTTTAGATAAAGTGTATGGTAACTTTGATGTATTTGGAGTAGACTGGGGAACACCTATGAGTCTTGCCAAAGAAAAACTTGGTGATAGATATGTTCTTCAAGGGAACATGGAACCTTGTCGTTTATACTCAAAAGAAGAAACCACAAAGTGTGTAGAAAAAATACAAGAAACTATGCAGGGTGTTGGACATATTTTCAATCTTGGACATGGTATCTTACCTGATGTTCCAGTAGAAAATGCAATTCACTTTGTGAAAGAGTGCCAACGAGTATCTAAAAAATAGTAATTCGTATTTTCTGATACAATTATAATAAGTAAAACTAATAGTAAAAGTGATGTGCAAGTTTTGTTAAAATATTTTTTAACGAAATAAGTCACTTTTACTTTGAAAAGAGAATATCATGCCTTATTCAAACTCCCTAACTTTTGGACCAATACCTTCAAGACGATTTGGAATCTCTCTTGGAATCGATTTATCTCCAGCAACCAAACAATGTAATTTTGACTGTTTATACTGTGAACTAGAAGCTGCTGCCACCGTTACTACCATGGAAACCTTTCCTAAAGTATCTGAAGTAGTACGTGCAGTACAAGATGCATTCGCTAAGCATGAAAAAATTGATGTGCTAACAATCACAGCAAATGGTGAACCAACTTTATATCCTCATCTTGATAGACTTGTTGATGAGCTTGATAAGATAAAAGGGAATGCCAAAACATTAATTCTTTCAAATGGAGCTAATATCTATGATAAAAGTATTCAACAAACATTAACCAAAATTGATACAGTTAAGCTATCTCTTGATTGTGTATCTCTTTCCTGTTTTAAAAAACTAGATAGAATTGACTCCACCATTGATGTGGAACAAATTGTGGAAGGTATGATTGAATTTAGAGCTTTACACAAAAAAGCATTTGTATTAGAAGTATTGTTTGTTAAAACACTTAATGACAAACCCAAAGAGATAGAACTGCTTTATGAAGCAATTAAAAAGATAAATCCAGACAGAGTAGATATTGGCACAATAGATAGACCACCAGCATATAAAGTAAAACCAGTGACTTATGAAACACTGAGTTCCATCGCAAATTCCTTTGAAGGTATTAATGTAAACATTGCATATAAAAACAGACCAAAAGCTGTTCAAAACTTTGATGAAGATGAAATTATTTCCTTATTACAAAGACGACCATTAACTCTTGAAGATATTGATAATTTATTCACTCAAAAAAGTCAAATTTCTCTTCAATCGTTGGTAAATTCAGGTAAGGTTAAACTTGTAGATAGCAGTGGAGTTAAATTTTATAAAATTTTATAATTTAGTCAAAATTCCCTTGACAAATGGAAATTATTTTATTATAATTCCACCTCTTTAAACGAAGATATAGATTCCGGCATAGCTCAGTGGTAGAGTAGATGACTGTTAATCATTTGGTCCCTGGTTCGAATCCAGGTGCCGGAGCCATTTATTTCTTTAATTTTAGATTTTTTATATCACAGTTTCCGGCATAGCTCAGTGGTAGAGTAGATGACTGTTAATCATTTGGTCCCTGGTTCGAATCCAGGTGCCGGAGCCATTAAAGCTTCTAAATAATTGAACATAGGTTCTTTTATTTAGAAGCTTTTTTTTTGCCTAAAAATCCAAAATTATTCTACTAAATAATCTTTCTCAAAATTTCTATCTTAAAGATTTTATTTTACCAAATTACCTACGAACGTATGCTCCTTAAAAAAAGAAAATCTTCGCTTTAAATTTTAAAAAAATTATTCACTAAAATGATTTTAATAATAAACAACAACTAGAATGGTCTGTCCTTTTTATTCAAAATATTGCAAAATGTCATTCTTTTAGAGTGATTTTATTTTTTCGTATATAATTTTTTAACTATTATATATGGAGTAAATCATGCAACTAATTATTGGAAGTCAAGTAACACTTATTGATGGAGAGGTACAAAAGTTATTTCCATATGGAAAAGTACTTGAGCTACTTACTAAATTTAAAAGTATTTGTAAAGACATTCACTGGAATGTTAATGTTCCACAAAGGGATAACTGTAAAATTATTGATGATAAAGAATGTATAAAAATTAAAAATTTCCATCCAAGAGAATTTCAACAAAAATGTGTTGACAAATTTACTCGTACTACTTTAACAGGTTATATTTATGCTCCAACAGGTGCTGGGAAAACAAATATTGCTGCATATTTAATCGCTAAAAGAAATATCAGAACACTGTTTATAGTTCCAAAATCGGATTTGGTCAAACAAACTAAAAAAAGGTTTCAAGCTATATTAGACATTGACTCTAGCTGTATAGGAGAACTTAGCAGCTCAAAAAAGGAGTTTGGAGCACCAATACTTATCACTACTTGGCAGTCCTTAAATACAGATGCAACGTTACAAAGAGTTATGGATGATAAGTATTCTATGCTTATATGTGATGAGATGCATAAATGTAGTGCGGATGTATATTATAATGTTGTCTCACAAATACCTGCTATGTATAAACATGGTTTAACAGCAACTCCCTACAGAAATAATGCTAAAAATGAACAAAGATTATTTGATATTGTGGGTAATGAACTTACAAGAGTGGAAATATCAGATTTATATAGAGATAAATTTTTAGTTCAACCACAAATTGAATTTATAAATACAAATTACAAAATAGATATAGAACAACATTATCTTCAAACATTGAGTTTTAATGTGAAACTAGGGATGCTTAAAAAGAATATTGATAAATCTAAAAAAAGAAAAGAAACTATTCTAAAGCATATTAAAAGCTCTCTTGCTGTTGAAAAAAAGCAGTTTTCAGATAATCGCTCAGTAATATTAGTCAATACTTTAGAGTTGGGGCAGACTATTAAAGATGAGTTATCAAGCGATTACAATGTTTTATATATTGATGCGGATACAAAAGCCAAAGATAGAAATGAAATATTTGATAGCTTAACCCAAAATGATATAACAGATTATGTTTTAATAGGTACTTCAAAATTACTAGGAGAGGGTACTGATATCCCATCTATTAGAAATGTTTTTTGTGCAAGTCCATCGTATCCACCATTTGAAGATACCGCACGTATGCAACAAATAATAGGAAGAGCCATCAGACCATTTAAAGATAAAAAAACTGCAAAAATCATAATTTATAATGATGAGACATCTGGTTGGATTGAAAAAAAGAAACAACATGTTTTTAATATTGTTTGTGAGAATGTCAAACCTATTGTTCTGTAATGATATACTAATCACCCTCACAAAGTTCAATAGCAATTTTAAAAAACCCAGTATAGGCTGCATTATCAAAAGTAATTGATTTCTCAAGCTTTAATTTCATCTCATCCAGTACTTTGGTATAGTTATCATAAAACTCAAAACTTGGTTTGGGTTTATATACTAAATTTTTA
>MAAG01000164.1:4106-4770 GCA_002163065.1 Arcobacter sp. 31_11_sub10_T18 | reverse complement strand
TTGTGGTTGTTGGCTTGATGAAGTATTCAGTTTGTCTGTTTATACTATATGGTACTACACTAATAAGTGTCCATTTGGCAAGTTTATACTCACTCAAAAATTCTACTAAACCCTCAAAGCCTAATTTTTTGTCTCCATATAAAAGCTCATATATTTCTATACTTAACATATCTTTTTCATAAGAGTTTAAAGAAGCTAGAGCATCTTTGAGTTTAAGTTTATCAAACAGTGAAACCATAACTGATTTTTGAATGGTCTTAAAAAATCCATCTACAATTAGATTTGGATTTGAAAAGTTTTCTTTTTTTAGTGCCTCTTTTGCAAAGGCTTCAAGCTTTTCTGGTTTAAACTTTTTCATTGTAGGGAAGAAATGCTCATCTTGAAATCCTTTTGGATACCTATATAAGAACTCTGACTCTAAAACATCTAATTTTTCTATTTTCACTTTTCTCTCATTTTAATATTTGATGAACTATTATATCATTAGAATACTTCTAAGTTTAAGAAGATATAATTCAATTAAAATAAATCTAATCAAAATGGATAAAATGATGAAATTAAAAAAATGGATATTCTTAGCAATCTTTCTAGTGATATTTTATTACGCATTTATTGTAAATATATTTCTTACACTTTCAATTTTTGCTTCTTTGTACATAGCCTT
>MAAG01000164.1:0-4096 GCA_002163065.1 Arcobacter sp. 31_11_sub10_T18 | reverse complement strand
AAATTTTACGCAAGAAAAAGATTAAATAAACTATCAGGTTCAAAAGAACTCTTTCGTGAAAGTCACTTGGGACTCTTTATAGCACTTGTAGCCAAAGTTGCAAAAGCAGATGGAAGAGTACAGGAGTTAGAAGCCCAACTTATTGGTTTGATGTTTGACGATATTGCTAAGGTTTTTGATGAAAAAGAGAAAACTAGAGCTATTATGAAAGAAATCTTTGATGAAGAAAAACAAAAAGATGATGATACAAAAGAAATAGCTCAATCATTAAATAAATTACTTGGTCGAAGTATTCACAAACGTAAGCAGTTTGTAGGTTTTTTAATTCAACTGGCTTTCGTAGATGAAGGTTTAAGTGATGAGGAAGACAGAGTCTTACGCGTGATTGTTCAAGAATTAAATATCACACCTGAAGCGTATGAGGATTTTGTAAGAAAATTTGAGAACATGAAAAACAACAAGCAACAAACAATGAGTCCTAACGAAGCCTATGAGGTTTTAGGAGTCAAGAGCAGTGATGACATGAATACTGTTAAAAAAGCATATAGAAGCCTTGTTAGACAGTATCACCCTGATATTATTAGTTCGCAAGATAAAGATGAAACATATATAGAAGAAGCAACGGCTAAAACACAAGAGATAAATCAAGCATATCAAGTGATTAAAGAGCTAAAAAAATAGATTTTTAAGCTCTTTAAATAAAACTATTCCCCAAAAAGAACATTTTCTTTTTGATGGATTATTTTTGAAGTGAAAAATCCAACTATTAACATTGTTAATACTGGAATAAGTAGAAAATAAGTCAAAAGAACCACTGGTCTAAAATCCCAATAAGACTCAAAAAGTATATTACTAATAATATATGAACCCAAACTTCCTAGAATTATTCCTAAAGAACTGGCAATTAAAGAGATTAATCCAAACTCTATCAAAAATGAATTTCTAATAGTTTTATTATTTATGCCTATTATCTTCAGTCTTAGTATATTGTTTTTTTGTAAATTCATTTGATATTGAATTATTATAAAACTCATAATAAGACCAATAATTATAGAATAAAAACTCATTTTATCTGTTATATCAGTGACTCTTTTTACAAGTTGGGAAAAAGTTTCTGATAAATTTTTCACATCAATTACAGTTAAAGATGGAAACTTATCTGTAAGATTTAATAACATTTGAGTGGCATCATAATCTCCACTTGAAATTGTTGCTAACATAGTTTTAGGAGCATCATCCAAAGCTCCTTTCTGTAAAATAAAAAAGAAATTAGGGGTAAACTCAGTCCATTTGACAGTTCTTATATTTACAACCACTGCTTCAAGCTCTAAGCCTAAGATATCAAAAGTTATATTGTCCCCTAGTTTTATTCCTCTTCTTTGTGCATATCTTTGTTCAACACTAAGTTCTATTGGTTTTGAAAAGTCATCTGAATTGTAAATACCAGAGAAAACTCTCCCCTCAACTATCTCTTCACTCTTTTTTAGCTCATTTCTATATGAAATATTTACAGCTCTATTTTTAAGTTCATTTTTCTCTTTTTTAAGCTCTTTATCCCCATAATTTAGAGAGTGTTTTGTAAAATCAACATCATTTACTTTTATTACCCTTCCTCTAATCATTGGCGAAATATTTTCTAAAGTAGCACCGTTTATATAAACTTGTTTATTTATGTCTTTGATTTGTTCTTCTTTTGCATCAATTACAAAAAAACGAGGTCTTTCATCAATACTCATACTTAACGCACTTGATAAAGATGCACCTATTTGAGGAATAAGACTAAAAAGAGTAGTACATAAAAGTATTGCTGTAAACAAAGTAAGAGATGTTCTTTTTTGCCTAGTGATATTTTTAAAAGCCAGTGATAAGGATAAATTTTCCAAGTGTCCTGAAAAATCAAATCTCTTTAAAATAAAAGTTCCTATGATAAAAAATAATACAATTAAGACTAATGCAGATATGGCAAAGAAAAAACCTATATTTTTACTGGGAGTCACAAAGTGAGATATTACTAGTAAAAGAGCTATAAAAGGAATAAAGCCTAAAATTGTTTTAATAAATCCAATCTTTTTTCTTTGTAAATGAGGACGAATCAAAGGTATACCTATACTTAAACTTATAAGTATTAGTATAAGTGCAGATTTTAAGAAGAAAACATAGTCTATTATAAAATCAAATTCAAAACCTATAAGTTTTTGTAATATTGGTCCTGCAAATTGGGCAGATAAAAGAATCAAAGAAAAGATAATAATACTTGAGATTAAAATCAATAAAAATAGATGCGAAAGATAAGTAAGAGATATAACCTTTTTACTTAATCCTAAATCACCCAAAACTCTTATGTCTTTTTGATGTTTTTTCAAAAAACCTGAATATAAATATATAAGCCCCACAAGACCTAAGAAAAATGATACTAGAGAAACTAAAGACAAAAAGTTCGTAAGAAAGTTTAATACACGAAGAAGTCTATCTCTCCCATCATTGGGAGAAAGAACTCTTAAGTTCTGGTCTATACTTTCTTCTAAAGAGTTTTCAATCTCTTCTAGTCTATCATTGTTGAGGTTTTCATGGAATAAATAGTTTAATTTATATCTAGCAGTGGAGCCAAACTGTAAAAGTTCAGTTTTTTTCAATGCCTCTTCACTCATATAAATCTTGGGCACAAAACCACTAAAACTTACAGCTTTTAGGCTATCTTCTTCTATGATTTTTTTTATTATGAAGTTTTCTTTTCCAATTTTTACTTGATTTCCTAATTTTAAATCAAGCAGTTCTAAAACCTCTTTGTAAACCCAAACTTCGTTGGATTTTGGAAGTTCTTCTGCTTTTGGATATTTGGACTTGTCCTTAAAAACCAAACCTCCATAATAAGGATATCCAACATTTAGTTGAACAAGCTCCATTAACCTTGCTCGCTTACTAGAAGCTACCATACTAATAGTAGATATCCCTTGGTTAAAACTTTTTATTTGGGGAAGTTTGTTTTTTATATCTTCTATTTGCTCACTACTTATGGAAAACCTGGAAGATACAACTAAATCAGCTCCTAATAAACTTTTTGCTTTTACATCTAAAGAATTATCTATACTTCCTTTAAAAAACTGCAAATAAGATAAAGAAGCAATAGCCAAACAAAAATTTAATATAAATATTAAAGAGAAAGATTTGGAACGTTTTAATGCTTTTAAAACAAGCTCTATTACTAACATTGATTTAGATTTCCTAAAACAAGTTCATATGTTTTTTCACACCGTTTGGCAACATCCTTTGAGTGTGTTACGAGTATCAACGTTGTCCCATTTTTTTTAATAAGCTCAAAAAGTTTATCCATAACTGCGTTTCCAGTTTCTTCATCTAAGTTTCCACTTGGTTCATCGGCTAATATTATTTTGGGATTATGAATAAGTGCTCTTGCTATTGCTACACGTTGTTTTTCACCTCCACTTAGTTGTGAAGGAAGATGGTCTAATCTATGAGATAAACCTACACTTGTAAGAAGTTCTATTGCTTTTTCTTTAGGTTTTGAGATATTACATACTTTTGCAGGAAGCATCACATTTTCCAGTGCATTTAAGTAAGATACTAAATGAAAGTTTTGAAAAACAAAACCAATATTTGTAGCTCTAAAATCATTTATTTCACTCTCCTCTAAATCATTATAAGAAACGCCCTTTAAAGAAATACTACCTCCATCAGCTTTGATAATTCCAGAAACCAGAGATAAAAACGTAGACTTACCACTTCCAGATTTTCCCATGATAGCAACTCTTTGGCCTTCTTCTAAAGTAAAATTTAAATCTTCAAATATTTCAATAGTTTCTTTACCTTGTACGTAAGACTTTTTAAGTGATTTTAGTTCTAACATTATAATTCCTCTTTTATAAATTCAAATATATTTTTTGCAATATGTTTATGGCCTTCAGCATTTGGATGAATTCCATCCCTTTGATTAAGCTCTTTTTTCCCAGCAACTCCTTCTAATAAAAAAGGCATAGTTTTTAGTTTGTATTTAAGACTGGTTTTTTCATACATATTCTTAAAGTCTTTGCTATATGTGGGCCCATAATTTGGAGGCATTAACATGCCTGCTAAAAAA
>MAAG01000134.1:2812-10110 GCA_002163065.1 Arcobacter sp. 31_11_sub10_T18 | reverse complement strand
AAAAATGAATAAAATAAATAGTTGGCTTGTCAGCTATAGTAACTTTGTAGTTAAATATAGATGGCTTGTGCTGATTCTAGCTTTACTCGTAGGTTTAGGTGCAGCTTCGGGCGCACGTTTTTTAGGCTTTAATAATGACTATCGAGTTTTCTTTAGTGATGATAACCCTCAACTTCAAGCTTTTGAAAAGATGCAAAAAACTTATACCAAAATAGATAATGTTTTGATAGGAATTGCCCCTAAAGATGGAAAAGTTTTCACTCAAGATACTCTTGATGCTGTTGAAAAACTAACTGCTGAGTCTTGGAAACTTCCTTTTGCATTAAGAGTTGATTCAATTAGTAACTTTCAATATTCTCGTGGAGTTGAAGATGATTTAATTGTCTCAGACTTAGTTGAAGGTGGAAAAAACTTTACTCAAGCCCAACTAGACAGAGTTAAAAAAGTAGCTCTTAATGAACCATTTTTAATAAATCAGTTAATAAATAAAGATGCTTCAGTAACTGGAATAAATATCACTTTTCAGATGCCACAAAAAAGCAATGACGAAGCCCCAATTGCTGTGGGAGAAGTTCGAAAACTTGTGGAGCAAATTGAAAAAAATTATGATGTTGATATTCATTTAACAGGTGTTGTAGTATTGTCTAATGCATTCTTTGAAGCGTCTATGTCAGATATGGGAACTTTAGTTCCTTTGATGTATTTGATTATTGTATTGGTAACATTTCTTCTTTTACGTTCAATTAGTGCAACCTTTACTACTTTTGTTGTGATTGTATTATCTATGATGAGTGGAATGGGAATTGCTGGATATTTGGGAATCTTATTAACTCCTCCATCTTCAGCTGCAACTACTATTATCATGACACTTGCAGTTGCAGACTCCATACATATTTTAATCACCATGTTCTCATTGATGAGAAAAGGGCACAGTAAACATGATGCCATTAAAGAGTCTTTACGTATTAACTTTGGTCCAGTATTTTTAACATCTGTTACAACGGCTATTGGATTCTTATCTATGAATGCTTCAGATGCACCACCTTTCCATGACCTTGGAAATATCACTGCAATTGGAGTTATGATGGCTTTTGTTTTATCTGTAACTTTACTTCCAGCTCTTATGGCAATCTTACCAGCCAAAGCTAAAGGTGTTGACTCAAAACTTGTAAAAAGAATGGAAGCTTTATCTAAATACATTATTGCAAAACAGAAAAGAATTTTGGTAGCTTCAATAGTTGCTTCAGCTATTGTTTTAAGTTTTATTACCAACAATAATTTAGAAGATAACTTTGTAGAGTATTTTGATAAATCCACAGAGTTTAGACAAGACTCAGATTTTATCAATGAAAATCTAACAGGTGTGTATCAAGTACAATACTCTTTAGAGAGTAAAACAAATAATGGTGTATCAAATCCTGAGTTCTTAGGTAATGTAGATGAATTTGTAACATGGTTAAGATCTCAGAGCGAAGTTCGTCATGTTAACACTGTAACAGATACCTTTAAACGATTAAATAAAAACATGCATGGAGATGATCAATCTTACTACAAGATCCCAGAAGATAAAGAGCTTTCTGCTCAGTTTTTACTTCTGTATGAGTTGTCTTTACCGTATGGTTTAGATCTTAATAATCAACTGAATATTAATAAGTCTTCTACACAGTTGGTAGTGACTTTAGAAAACTCTGGGACAAAAGCACTTAAAAACTTTTCTGAGCGTGGAAGTGCATGGTGGGAAGAACGTACTGGTGATCTTTCTTATGGAGTAGGACCAACTGTTATGTTTGCTTATATCTCTGAGAGAAATATTAACTCTATGCTGATTGGAACTTTATCTGCCTTAGTTGTTATTTCATTACTGATTATGTTTGCTCTACGAAGTGTAAAAATGGGCTTTATCAGTCTGATTCCAAACCTTTTACCAGCTGGGCTTGCCTTTGGTGTTTGGGGATTAACAATAGGAGAAGTTAACGTTGCTGTTTCTATGGTTACTGGTATGACATTAGGAATTGTAGTTGATGATACAGTGCATTTCTTAAGTAAATATCTCAGAGCTCGAAGAGAACAAGATATGTCAGCTCAAGAAGCTGTAACGTATGCATTTAGTACAGTTGGTGTGGCAATAGTTACCACTTCTGTTATTTTAGTTGCTGGATTTATGGTCTTAGCCCAATCAACGTTTGGAATGAACTCCTCTATGGCACTTTTAACAGCAATCGCTATAGGAATGGCATTACTTGCAGACTTCTTGTTATTGCCAGTATTACTTTTAAGACTGGATAATAAGGCGGTTGTAAAACACAGTAATCCCTTAGAAGATTTAGAAAGAAATTTAGAAGAAACAATAGAGAAAAATTTAGAACCAGAAAAGGAATATGCTTATGTTAAGTCTACATCAAAATAAAAAAATATCTACTCCTGTTATAACAACCTTACTTGTAGGGTTGTTATCAACCTTTGCATTTGGAATAACTCCAGCTGAGCGTGGCTTGGAAATTGCCATTGAAGTTGATAAAAGAGACAATGGTTACAATGATTCTACATCAACGCTGGAGATGATTTTAGGAAATAAGTACGGTGAGTCAACTACGAGAAAAATGCGTACTAAAACGCTAGAACAAATAGATGATGGAGATAAAAGTCAAATTACTTTTGATAATCCAAGAGATGTAAAAGGTACATCTTTTTTATCATTTACACATAAAGTAGGGAGTGATGATCAGTGGTTATACTTGCCAGGACTAAAACGAGTTAAGAGAATCTCTTCAAGTAACAAATCAGGACCTTTTATGGGAAGTGAATTTGCTTTTGAAGATATTTCATCTCAAGAGGTTGAAAAGTACACTTATAAGTATCTAAAAGAAGAACAACTTAATGGTAAAGATACTTATGTACTTGAACGAGATCCTGTGGATCCAAAATCTGGATATACAAAACAAATAGTTTGGATTGATAAAGAACGTTATATTGCCTTAAAAATAGATTTTTATGATAGAAAGTCATCTTTATTAAAAACCTTAACTATACAAGACTATAAACAATATTTAGATAAATTTTGGAGAGCTGATAAGTGGGAGATGGTAAATCACCAAACAGGAAAAACTACTATTCTAAATTATTCGAAATGGAATTTTGGAACAGGTTTAAAAGAAAAACACTTTACTAAAAACTCACTAAAAAGAAGTAGATAATCGTGAAGAGAATTTTTATAGCTTTTGTAATTTTATGGGCAGGGACATATTCCTTTGCCCAAGAAATAACTGGTTATGTTGGTATTGAGGGGAGAGGTTTTTTTAATAAACCTCTCCATGATAATCAAAAAGACCATACCCTTTCAAGTTCAATTAGTTTGGAGTATTTCCATGATTTTGAAGAGGATAATGAAAGTATAGTTGCAACTTTTTTTGCCAGAAAAGATTCTGCTGGTGATGGACGTGATCATTTTGATATCAATGAGCTTTATTGGTGGAAAGGTTTTGATGATTTTGAACTTTATATTGGAATGAGAAAGATTTTTTGGGGAGTGACTGAGACCAGTCATTTAGTGGATGTTATCAATTCTAGTGATAGTGTTGAAAATATTGATGGTGAAGATAAACTGGGACAACCAATGATTTCTTTATTATATGAACAAGATTGGGGAACAGTTGAAGTGTTTGCCTTAACAGGATTTAGAGAGCCTACTTATCTAGGATATAAAGATAGGTTGCGATCCCAACTGGTTGTAGACAAAGACTTTACTACTTATGAATCATCAAGAGAAGAAAGACACATAGATTTTGCAGGAAGATACAGCCATGTAATTGGAGATGTTGACCTTGGTCTTATCTATTTTAATGGTACGAATAGGGAAGCTAGTTTTAATAAAAAAACAGTTGGAGGACAAGATATTCTTGCACCTCACTATAACCAAGTAGAGATATTTGGAACAGATATACAATTAACCAATGGAGATTTTCTTTGGAAAATTGAAGCAACACACACAAAACCTAAAAGTGATTCTTCTTATTTTTCACAAGTAGGTGGGTTTGAGTATACCTTTGTAGGAATTGCTGATAGTAACGGCGATCTTGGAATTTTTATGGAATATCAATTTGATGAGAGATCTGATGCTTTTGGTCAAAATGATTTGGCTGTTGGTACGAGATTTGTGCTCAATGACGTTCAAAGTACAGAGTTCTTAGCAGCAATTACCCAAGATCTTGACAATAAAACAAAATTCATTTCTATTGAAGCCAGCAGAAGGTTAACTGATACATGGATTATAGAAAGTGAGTTAAGAGTTTTCTCAACGGTTAGTTCCCAAGATGCTTTGTATGAACTAAGAGATGATGATTATTTGCAAGTGCTTTTTAAAAGATACTTCTAATAATCACTATCTTGAAAGCAAACTTCTATCAGCCAAAATTAGTAATATTTTGTTAAAATACGATTTATAAAACAAACACATTATTTCTACAAATAGTGTATTAATATTTGATTTATAAATAAATCTCCAATGGTCTTAAGTACTAGGGATGTGATAAGGGTAAAGGTAGTAGTCAAATGAAATATATCATAATAAACACTGACCTTAATGAGGTATAATCCAAGATGTTTTTAAAAGATGAGTGGACACAACAAGAACTTTACAAATATACCAAAGAGTTAGAAAAAGAGGGCAGAAAAGTAGTATTGGTGGATACTATTCTAAAACCTTTAGAGAAAATTGAAACCATCACTTATGACCCTTTTAAATTAAAAGAAATGTCTACAGATACTGTTTTTGTTTTCTATTGTGATACTGGAAAAATGTCCAAAGAGCGATTGAACTTTTATAAATCAAAATTACCCGATCATACTTGTATTAGTTTAAGAGGTGGACGAGCCTATTGGCGACCTAATTACTCACTTCAAGAAGAAATTAATAAGAATATGTAACTATGACATATGATTACGTGATAGTTGGCGCTGGGATTGCTGGATGCAGTATATCTCACTTTTTACATGAAAAAGACCCACAAAAAAAAATACTCATGCTTGATAGACATTCCAATGTGGCAAAAGGTGCGAGTGGAGCAGCAGGAGCTTTTTTATCTCCGCTTTTAGGTAAACCCAATAAGCTCAAAAACTTAGTAAACAAATCTTTAGTGTTTAGTACAAATCTTTACAAGAATGTTGCTTCAGAATTTATAATTCATAGTGGAGTAGAGCGAATTCCTAAAGATAAAGTAGATGCAGAAAAGTTTTTATCCTATATGGAGTTTAATGATTTTGACTATGAGTTAAAAGATCAGGGTGCTTTTTTCCCAATTGGTTCTAAAGTAAATAGCTTAGAAATTTGCAAAATATTATCAAAAAAATCAGAAAAAAAATTTGATTATGAAGTAAAACATATTTCTTATGATGATGGAATATGGTCTATTAATGATGAAATCCAAACAAAAAAACTCATCCTTAGTACAGGTGCTGATGTATCACTTATAGAAGAGTATTACTTTAACATTAGACCTGTTTGGGGTCAGAGAATTGATATAAAAACATCAACAAAAGTATCCCACAACTATCATAAAGAGTGTTCCATCTCTGTGAGCGAAAGACAAAGAGATAAAGAGGGCTTATACACATCTACAATTGGTGCAACCCACCATAGATTTGACTGTGATAATCAAACTCATCATGAGTGTCTAAGAAAAGAAGATGTATTAGACTGTAAGGATTTTCCTTACACAAAAGAGATCTATAACAGTGATACAAAGAAGTTACTCGAACTGGCTTCCCAGATATTGAATTTAAAAGATGTACAAATATGTGACGTTAAAGTTGGCGCACGTGCTTCCAGTGTTGATTTTTTTCCTATGGTTGGAAATCTAATTAATGCAAAAGATACCATAAACAAATTTCCATACATAATAAATGGTACTCATGTACAAAAAGAGAGATATGATTGTTATCCTAATTTATATGTGTTAAATGGTGTCAGTGGAAGAGGGTTTGTTCTCTCACCTTATTTGGCATCCAACCTTGTTGATTTGATTGTGGAAGATAAAAATCTAGAAGATGATATTACTGTTCACCGTTTATTTACAAGATGGGTACGAACAAAAAAAGCAAAAGAAATAGTCACAGAGCGTGGATATTTAAATTAAGTAATCTGAATAGAAGAGTAGGAGTTAAAATGTTAAAATTTATAAATTTGGTTTTGTTTACAATTGCAGTAATAGTTGGTATTACTTTTTTTACTGTTGATAAACCAGTAGAACACACAGATAAAAATGCGTCAAGCAAAACAGTAGAGAAAAAAGAGATTAAATTGTCTTTAAACTACTTTCCAAATAGTGTTGAAGTTATTGGAAAAGTTAAGTTGGTTAAAAAAAATCAATTGTTTTCAGTGAGTTCAAAAACATTATTGATTGTTGGAAACCATGACAGTATGTCTGTAATCAAAGATTTAAAAAAACACTTTGACATAAAAATTCCTTATGTAATGGTTGCAAATATTTCCAATGCACCTTGGTTTATTAAAAAATGGGCAATACCAGGAAAACTTCTAGAGTTGACTCAAGATGTAGACTCACCTATGATTTTTGACGATGAAGGTTTAGTAGTACAATCTTTGGCTTTATACAACACCGAACCTACAAAATATTTTGTTTATATCGTACATGAAAATGGAGATATATCTAATGTGTATACAGGAAGTGTAAAAGAGGGTGCTTTAGAGTATGGTATCACAGATGATGAGACTAAAACTGCACTCTCACCTATATTGGAGTTTTTGAACTAATATGATATAAGTCTGATATAATAGTTTATGAATTTTATTAAACAAAATTGGAATAAACTATTTATCTCCCTATTTTCTATCCTTGCTGTTACTTTGGCATTTACCTTTGTCTTTGATATTAAAGGGAAAGAGTTAATAGATGATTCTTTCTCTCAGGCAGTAATTGTATTTGGTAGTGCTAAAGCACTCAATGCAGTTATCTCTCTAGCTCAAGGTACTGAAATTGACCTTCCTTTTTTAACCATAGCTGTTGGGCAAATCCTTGACCCTATCAATGATCTTATTGAGCAATTTTCCCTTGTAATGTTGGCGAGTATGACATCTTTGGGTATTCAAAAAATACTTATGAACTTTGTAACAAGTGGTTTTTACAATATTCTTTTAACAACATTTATTTTGATCTTAAACTTGTGGTTATTTATCCGATTTAGTAAAGATGAAAAGTTTCGTTTGCTTTTTTTCAAAGTAACAATTATTCTAATTTTTCTACGTTTTGCAGTACCTTCTATGTCTTATGTAAATGAGTTAG
>MAAG01000134.1:0-2798 GCA_002163065.1 Arcobacter sp. 31_11_sub10_T18 | reverse complement strand
GTAAAACCCGAATACAATATTGAAAAACTCAACAAAAGTATTATTGGTGTGAAGGATAAAGTGACTGATGTCATGAACAATACAACGCAAAAACAAGAAGATAAGTCAATGTTGACCAAATTTACAGAGAAATTAGACTCTCAATATTACTCACAAAAAGTAGACGCCTATAAAAAAGCTGTGGAACACTCAAGTGAGTTTATAGTTGCTCTAATTATTGCTTTTGTATTTCAAACCATCTTTCTACCCATCATATTTTTATTTTCACTGTATCATTTAATCAGAGGTATCTTTAATGTTGGGAAATAGATAAACAACGATAGCTTATTCTACTTAATTAAAATTAGACATAAAAAAAGGCTAGGGTTTAAAACCTAGCCTTTTTTA
Organism: Arcobacter sp. 31_11_sub10_T18; assembly: GCA_002163065.1. Lineage (GTDB taxonomy): Bacteria > Campylobacterota > Campylobacteria > Campylobacterales > Arcobacteraceae > MAAG01. The sequence continues at coordinate 2,411 of MAAG01000134.1, read as the reverse complement.
TTATTAGAAGTACTTTCTATCCAATAATTGCATTTAATGTTGCAGATGGTCTCATGATTACTTCTAAAGCTTTATCATTAGCTAAGTAGTATCCATCAGTATTTTGTGCAGGACCTTGTGCAGCGTTTAACTCACCAACGATTTTTGATTCATTTGAAGTTAATGACTCAGCAATTGGTGCGAACTCAGCACTTAATTCAGCATTATCAGCTTGTTTTGATAACTCTTGAGCCCAGTACATACCAAGGTAGAAGTGACTACCTCTATTATCTAACTCACCAGTTTTTCTTGATGGTGATTTGTTTTCTTGTAAAAATGTAGAAGTTGCGTCATCTAAAGTTTTTGCAAGTACCAATGCTTTTGCATTGTTTTGAGTATTTCCAAGATGCTCTAAAGAAGCTGCAAGTGCCATGAACTCACCTAAAGAATCCCATCTTAAGTGGTTTTCTTCTTGTAATTGTTGTACATGTTTAGGAGCACTACCTCCAGCACCAGTTTCAAATAATCCACCACCTTGCATTAATGGTACGATTGATAACATTTTTGCAGATGTTCCAAGTTCTAAAATTGGGAATAAGTCAGTATTGTAATCTCTTAAAACATTTCCTGTTACAGAAATAGTATTTAAACCTTTTCTCATTCTCTCTAAAGATTTTTTAGTAGCTTCAACTGGAGCCATGATAGTGATATCTAAACCTTCAATATCATGTGTTGGTAAGTAAGCATTTACTTTTTTAATCATCTCAATATCATGTGCTCTACTGTCATCTAGCCAGAAAATAGCAGGAGTTTCAGATAATCTAGCTCTGTTAACTGCAAGTTTAACCCAGTCTTTGATTGGTTCGTCTTTTGCTTGACACATTCTGAAAATATCACCTTCTTCAACGTCAAAAGAAAATACTTCGTTACCAGCTTTATCAGTAACTTTAATAGATCCAGTCCCAGCAGCTTGGAAAGTTTTGTCATGTGAACCATACTCTTCAGCTTTTTGAGCCATAAGACCAACATTTGGCACCGTACCAATTGTTGTAACATCCAATGCTCCATTTTCTTTACAATCAGCAATAACTGCTTTAAATGATTGTGCATAACATCTATCTGGAATCATAGCAATAGTGTCTTCAGTTTTGTCATCTTCATTCCACATTTTACCACCATCTCTAATCATAGCTGGCATTGATGCATCAATAATAACATCAGAAGGTACATGTAAGTTTGTGATACCTTTTGCTGAATTTACCATAGCAAGTTTTGGTTGAACAGCGTAAACTGCTGCAATATCAGCTTCAATTTGTGCTTTAGTATCTGCATCTACATCTTCTAGTTTAGAATATAAGTCACCTAAACCATTGTTAAAGTTAACACCTAATTTAGAAAATAAAACTCCGTGTTTTTCAATTAAGTCTTTGAAATATACTTTAACTGCAAATCCAAACATAATTGGATCAGATACTTTCATCATCGTAGCTTTTAAGTGAAGAGATAATAATACGTTTTCATCTTTTGCTCTTTGGATAGATGTTGCATAAAATTCTTGTAATGCTTTTGCACTCATACAAGTTGCATCAATAATTTCACCAGCAAGCACAGCAGTACTTGCTTTTAGTACAGTTTCACTTCCATTAGCATCAACAAATGCGATTTTTAAATCATCTTTAGCCTCAAAAGTTTTTGATAGCTCTGCACCATAAAAATCATTTGCACTCATGTGAGCTACATCTGTTTTAGAATCTTTTGCCCATTTACCCATTTTGTGAGGATTATTTTTTGCGAAGTTTTTAACAGCACCTGGTGCTCTTCTATCTGAGTTTCCTTCTCGTAAAACTGGGTTAACTGCAGATCCTGTGATTTTAGAGTATCTAGAAGTGATTTCAGCACTTTCATCATAATCTGGAATATTGTAACCTTTTGCTTGTAACTCAGCAATTGCTGCTTTTAATTGAGGAACAGAAGCAGAAACGTTTGGAAGTTTAATAATATTTACATTTGGATCTTGTGTTAGTTCACCAAGTTCTGCTAAATAATCTTTAACTTTTTGATCTTCTTTTAAATTCTCAGGGAAGTTTGCAATGATTCTTCCTGCTAGTGAGATATCTTTGCTTACCATTTCAATACCAGAACTTTTTGTAAAAGTTTTAATAATTGGTAGGAGAGAGTAAGTTGCTAATGCAGGCGCTTCATCGACTTTTGTATAAATGATTTTTGACATTTTTATTCCTTGAGTTTAATTATATATGGCGTATATAATAGCATTGATTATATTTGTAACTAATGAAATCTTAAGGTTTTCTGTATTGTTTTAAATTGGTGTTTCGTTTTTGCACAGTCTTAGTTGACTGTGTTCCATAAGGACTTTACTGATTTGATTTTTTTCGTAGGTTTTTTCTTGACAAAAACTGCCTTTTCTTCGG
>MAAG01000094.1 GCA_002163065.1 Arcobacter sp. 31_11_sub10_T18 | reverse complement strand
TTGTCTCGAATCATTTCAATGTGGTTTCGATTGGCTCCTAGATCACTGTAACCTAATCGTGAAGCTGATCTTACCTGTACCTTTTTTGCTGTAATTATAAATTCAATATCATCGACAAAACCCATTATCCCAGAAGTGTAATGAGCATAAATATAGTTCCCTGAGTGGTGGACTAAACGCATGTTCGAATGCTGTTTGATTAAAATTAGTAACTTCTTTTTTATCAGTTTCTCGCTTCCAGTAAATAATATAGGGGCAATGCTGTGTTCTTTATCAACCTCAAAGCTGGACACGCAATTAGGGGAGCTTGGGCAAGGTTGAAGCTGCTGGTTTTTGATACCTAGGTTATTTGGCATATTACCGGCGCAAGCTGTCGCCAATAGAGCATAAAGAGTAATTAGGCACGGCTTGTGGAATTTGCCAATTAGGGTGGTGAAAAAGTAAAAAAGTGTCTTCATTTCGAATTCTTCAGTGGGATTTAGATAGCAGGTTAGCGCGTGTCTAAATGCCCTGGCAAGCTAAAAGCTGGTGGAGTAGAACATTTAGGAAATAGCCAAACGCAGTCACTTGGACAGGTATATTCTAATAACTATACTTAAAAGAGGTATTGCCCTTGGATTTTCCGCTGGGTCTTGTTCCTGGAGCCACCCATGTTTAAACGAATTAAAATATCGACAAAATTACTGGCAGGAAGCCTGATTTTTTCAGGGTTAGTAGCAGTTGCCTTTATCATTATTCTGATTTCTATCAGCAAGACTTCCAGTATTAGTCTTGAGCAGCAAGGTTATGTGGAAGCCCAAGTAGAGGTTATCCATAAGCAAAAAACACTCATGCAGGCCCAGCAACTCGAGTTACAAAAAATTGCTCTAGCCAATAAAGAATCTTTGGTGGTTGCTGGAAAATTTATTGATAAAAGTAAATTAATTCCAATTGATAGTGAACATTTTGGACTATGGTATTTACTACAAGATAAAAAAATACATTCTATGACTATCACTGCCAGTGGAGGATCTTTTCGAGATTATCCCCTTGAAAAATTAAAAGATGTGTCCGTCAAAGAAGCTTTAAATCATCCAAATTGGTCTATGGGCAATAAAATTACCATAGACAGTGCTACTATGACAAATAAATTATTTGAATTACTTGAGGCAAAATGGCTCTTTGATACAACAAAACTAGATGCAATAATTGAAACAAAATCTTTAATACATGCCATGATAAATTTTGAAGATGGAAGTACAACGGCACATTTTGCAGATGCAAACATGCAACTTCCAATTGCTTACGCTTTAAAACGTAAAATTGATGAACCTATTTTACAACATGTAAATTTACTTGAAGTGGGTTCTTTAGAGTTCAAAAAAATCGAAATTGAGCGATATCCCATCTGGGAATTAAAAGATGAATTATTAAGTAACCCACAATTGGGTGTTGTCTTAAATGCTGCCAATGAAGTAGGGGTTGCAAAGTTTTTAAACAATGAGATAGGTTTTTTAGATATATCTACTATGAGTAACAATGCTGTAAATAAATTTAACAATATTAAAGTGAATACTTTAGAAGATATCTTTGCAATTGACAAAGAAGTAAGGAGATATTGTGCCACTTGATCTAATAGTCCCTTTTGGAGTGCTGTTTGCACTGGTTGTATACTTTATGTTTACGCGACAAAAGTTTGAGAATAATATAGTAGGTATCTATGAAGAAAAATTTGAGGAATGGAAAAAACACAATCCTTCTGATGAATCTATTGAAAAGAAAGAGTGTAAAGAGTTGGTAGGTTTGGTTTTTAAAACTGGATATACTGTAGATATAGAACTATTTGATGAAAAAGCAAAAGATAGAATTTCTAGGGGAAAGTTCAACATTAAGGATAACTAATGAAATATTTATTATTACTTTGTATGACAAGCCTGTTACTTGCAGCAAACCTAAAACGTGACAACTCTAGGGAACAAGTCCTAGATGAATCAACTAACTTGGTTTGGATAGACAATGTTGATGTTGTACGTGTACAAATGAGTCATAAAAAAGCAGTACCTTATTGTGAAAATTTAAGCTATGCAGGAAAATCCTCGTGGCGAATACCTACTCTTGATGAGTTTAAAACAATTGTAGATAAAAGTAATGAAAAGACATATATTAATAAAGCTTTTAAATATAATGTTCCAACGGGTTATTGGGCTTTAAAAGCTCATATTAGAACCTTTTGGTTTTATGCTGATTATATGAATTTTGTCAGTGGAACAGGTTATTACGATAATAGAAATAAAGATAAATTTATCCGATGTGTTAGAAATAAATAAGGGTGTGAATGCAAAATAAGAGAGTTTTAATATTACATGGTTGGGGTGGGAGTGAATATCCGCACTGGCAAGCTTGGTTAGCAACTGAACTTATTAAACAAAATGACATTGTAAGTTTTCCTTCTTTACCCAATAAAGATTTTCCAAACTTCAAACAATGGATAAACTTTGTTGAAAAAGAAATTAACCATTTTGTTCCTGATATTGTGGTTTGTCATTCACTTGGAAGTATTTCCTGGTTTCATATACTAGAAAAGTTAGATATTAAACCACTTGAAAAACTTCTTCTAGTGGCACCTGTTCGAAAAGATTGTGATATTAAAGAATTAAAAGATTTTTTTCCTTATAAAGTTCCTAAAAACCTGAAAGCAAATAAAGCTTTGTTAATAGTATCAACAAATGATATATATATGAATTTACATGAGGCAAATGAATTACAGCATGAATTAAATATAGAAATGCGTATTTTAGAAAATGCAGGTCATATTAATGCGGATAGTGGATTTGGTGAATTTAAAGAAGTATTAGATTGGATAAATGAATAAATGATATTAAGCATCGAATCAAGTTGTGATGACAGCTCCATTGCAATAACAGATATTAAAAGTAAAAAATTAATATACCATAAGAAAATCTCCCAAGAATTAGAACATAGTGTGTATGGAGGAGTTGTTCCTGAATTAGCAGCTCGTTTACATGTGGAAGCTTTACCGAAAATATTAGAAGAGTGTAAAGAATATTTCAAAGATCTAAAAGCAATTGCAGTGACAAATGCACCTGGACTTTCCGTTACTCTTATGGAAGGCGTGATTATGGCAAAGGCACTTAGCCTATCTTTGAATATCCCATTAATTGCGGTAAACCATTTAAAAGGACATATTTACTCTCTGTTTATTGAAAAAGAAAGCATCCTTCCTTCAACCATTTTATTGGTTTCAGGTGGGCACACTCAAATCATTGAGGCATCTTCTTTAAATGAGATGAAAATAGTCGCTTCAACTATTGATGATAGTTTTGGTGAGAGTTTTGATAAAGTAGCCAAAATGTTAAAACTTGGATATCCAGGAGGTCCTGTTATTCAAGAGTATGCTTTAAAGGGTGATGAAAATAAATATGAACTTCCCATTCCCCTGAGACAATCTCCTAAAATAGAATTCTCGTATTCTGGACTTAAAAATGCAGTACGATTGTTAATTGAAAAATGTGAACCCATAGATGAAGAAAAAATAGCAGATATTGCGGCTTGTTTTCAAAAAGCAGCAGTAACTCATATCATGCAAAAAACAAAAAAACTATTTAAAATTAAAGCACCTGAAAACTTTGCCATAGTTGGAGGTGCCAGTGCTAATATTTATTTACGAACACAAATAGAAGAATTGTGTCAAAAATACAATACAAACTTGTATTTAAGTGAACTAAAATATTGTTCTGATAACGCTGCAATGATTGGCCGAGTGGCACTTGAACAATATCAAATACAAGAATTTATATCTTATGAAGATATTGATATACAATCTAGACTAAAGGTAATGTAATGAAACTTTTTGAAATGGGTTCCAATCTTGATGGTGATACTTATGATACTTCAAAAGAAGCTAAAAAGAAGAACTCAAATAAAAGCTCATCTTATAAAATTGAAGCAAAAAATCAGCATCAATTGGTATTTACGTATGAAAAAAGAAAAGGTAAACCAGTAACTCTACTAGGAAGATTTTATCTAATAGAGAAAGAAAAAAAAGAAGTGCTAAAGCTTCTTAAAAAGAAACTGGCTTGTGGTGGTGCTATTAAAGATGAATGGATTGAGTTGCAAGGTGACGTAAAAGATAAAGTTAAAGTGATATTATTAAAAGAGGGTTGGAAGTTTAAATAAGGAGTTATGATGCAAAAAGTATTTGATGAAGTAAACACCTTGGATAAAAGATGTTATGAAGAACTAGGCTTAAGTGAAGATATTCTAATGGAACATGCTGCAAATTCCATGTTGGAATATATACAGAATAAATTTATAAGTAATGAAAAAATACTTATTGTTTGTGGAGCTGGAAATAATGGAGCGGATGGAATTGCACTTGCTCGACTTCTATATGGAAAATATGATGTGAGTTTATATCTTCCTTATGGATCAAAATCATATATGTCTAAACTTCAGCATAAAAGAACACAACTACTTGGAATTGAAATAATTGAAGATTTATCAACTTTAGGTATAAATCATACACCAAATATAATAGTAGATTGTTTATTTGGGTCAGGTTTGTCTCGTGATTTAGACAGTGAGTCACAAAATCTAATCAAACTGCTAAATTCTTTGTATGCCCATAAAATTTCCTGTGATATTCCTTCTGGAATTAATGATAAGGGACAAATTACAACAACTTGTTTCCGAGCAAATACAACAATTACTATGGGGGCGTTAAAAACACAATTATACACCGATAGGGTAAAAGATTATGTGGGAAATATTCTTGTTTCAAATCTTGGTATTCAACGAATTCACTACGAAACTCAAAGTAATACCTACCTTTTAGATGAATTAGATATGGAAGTTCCTTATCGAACAATACAGAATTCACATAAGGGAAAGTATGGTCACTTAAGCGTTATAGTTGGTGAAAAAATTGGGGCTGGAATTATTGCTTGTGAAGCAGCATTTTCATTTGGAGCAGGTTTGGTAACAGCAGTATCACATGAGAACTTGAATATTCCATTACATATCATGCAAAATCACACAATTCCAATTAATTGTACAGCTTTAGCAATTGGAATGGGACTTGGTCGTTATGAATCAAAAGAAATCCAAAAAATATTTGATACTGATATCGCCAAAGTAATTGATGCAGACTTATTTTATGATGAGATAATCTTAACAATTTTAAATAAAGAAAATATCGTTTTAACGCCACACCCAAAAGAATTTTGTTCTTTATTAAAGTTATGTGAAATTTGCGATATTAGTATTGATGAGTTACAAGACAATCGCTTTAAATATCTGAGGTTATTTGGTGAACAATACCCTCAAAGTGTACTTCTTTTAAAAGGCGCAAATAGTTTAATGACATATGAAAATATGATATATATTAATACTTTGGGAACGGTTGCTTTAAGTAAAGGTGGAAGCGGGGATGTATTAAGTGGTTTAATTGCATCTTTACTAGCTCAAGGTTACAATGGAATTAACGCATGTATTACTGCATCATTGGCGCATAGTATTTCAGCATCTAAGTATACAAAAAACAATTATGCACTTACTCCACAAGATTTAATTGAAGGAATAAAAATACTATGAAAATGTCCATTATCCAAACAACATGTGCTTCAAAAAAAGAAGCAAATAAAATAGCTAAAATATTAATCAGTAAAAACTTGGCTGCATGTATACAGATTTCAAAGGTACAATCTTTATATATGTGGAAGAATAAACTTTGTATAGATAAAGAAAGATTATTATGCATAAAAACAAAAAAGAAATACTTTAAAAAAATCGAAAGGGAAATTAAAGAGAATCATAGCTATGATTTGCCAGAAATTATTGAAATCAAAATTACTAACGCAAGTAAAGAATACTTGAACTTTATAGGTGAAAGCTGTTAAGAGAGAGTGAACTGCTTCACGCTCACAAGCTTGAAACCGAAATTATATGTGAAACAAAATTGAAGGAAAAATAAAATGAGTGAAATATTAAAAATAGGAAAATACGAGTTTAACAGTCGATTAATTGTTGGAAGTGGAAAATATGCAGATTTTCAAACAACAAGAGAGGCAACTTTGGCTTCAGGAAGTGAGTTAATTACTGTTGCTATTAGAAGAGTAAATATTACTAATCCAAATGAAGAAAACTTATTGGATTATTTTAAAGATACTAATGTGCTTCTTTTACCAAACAGTGCAGGGTGTTTTACAGCTGAAGAAGCAATTACTACTTTTAGATTAATGAGAGAAGCCACTGGAATTGATCTTATTAAACTTGAAGTTATTGGTGATGCTAAAAAAACACTTTATCCAGATGTTCTAGAAACAATTATTGCGTGTGAAGTTCTAAAAAAAGATGGGTTTACAATTATGGCGTATACCAATGATGATCCAATCATTGCTAAAAGATTAGAAGATGCAGGTGCAGATGCGATTATGCCATTGGCTGCTCCAATTGGTTCAGGACTTGGAATTCAAAACAGATACAATGTAGCATTTATTAAAGACGCAGTTCAAGTTCCAGTAATTGTTGATGCTGGAGTTGGATGTGCAAGTGATGCTGCTATTGCGATGGAACTTGGAGCTGAAGCAGTTTTAACTAATACTGCAATTGCCCAAGCTAAAGATCCAATACAAATGGCTGAAGCAATGAAGTATGCTGTTATTGCAGGAAGAATGGGATACAAAGCAGGAAGAATTCCTAAGAAACCTTATGCAACTGCTTCTTCACCTATTGATGGATTAATTCAATTTTAATAAAAAGACAAGTAAATAAAAAGATAAGGTAAAGAGAGTTCTTCTTTTTATCTTATGAATCTAAAGCCTTTATGTTTAATCTACCATCTTGCAAGTAGAGGTTTTTCATCATGAATATATCTAATTATTCTAAAGTTTAATAAAGTTATTTCCCTTGAATTCTTGTTTGGAATAGACGAATCAATAAATGCCTTGAACCTCCTAATATTGTAAATATTCCAAATTAAAAAGAATTTTGAAATTTGTAGAAAAAAGCCTTGACTTTATTTAGAAAACATCATATAATTCCGTCCACTTTTTGAGAGAAACCACTTAAAGAGTAAACACTGTCGGAGTGTAGCGCAGCCTGGTAGCGCACCTGGTTTGGGACCAGGGGGTCGAAGGTTCGAGTCCTTTCACTCCGACCACTTTTAAATGGTAGGTATAGCTCAGTTGGTTAGAGCATCTGGTTGTGGTTCAGAGGGTCGCCGGTTCGATTCCGGTTACTTACCCCATTTTATTTATTGCCTCCTTAGCTCAGCTGGATAGAGCAACGCCCTTCTAAGGCGTAGGCCACACGTTCGAATCGTGTAGGGGGTACCATTTTTTGATTTAGTTTATCTGAATCTTTTTTGTTAAAAATACGCGGATGTGGTGAAATTGGTATACACGCTAGACTTAGGATCTAGTGCCTCACGGCGTGAAGGTTCAAGTCCTTTCATCCGCACCATTTAAAGGTTTATCTAAATGATGATTTCATCGTTTACATAGACCTTTTTTTATGTCTAAACTTTTATATAATAATGACCTGTTAGCTCAGCTGGTAGAGCATCTCCCTTTTAAGGAGGTGGCCGTTGGTTCGAATCCAACACGGGTCACCATTACATTTTCTACTATTTATAAAAATCCCAATAATTCTTAATCATAAATTCAATAAATTTTTTAATATTTTTGACTACACAATAACTTCATTAATAATTGATAATATTCTTTTATCAAATCAAAAAGAAAACTTGCTATAATAAATTCATTACAAGAATTCGATTAACATAGGCTTTTGGCTAGGTTAATGTATTTAATAAATGTAAAGAAATATCTGCTTCAAAGGAAAATGATATGATTAATAATTTATCACGATTAAGTAAATTACTTTTATCAACACTCTTAATAACAACTTCACTCATTGCAGAAAAACAAAACTATATTTCCATTAATGATGAATCAAAATATAAAGATAATTATACACATTTTGATTATGTCAATCCAAGTGCACCAAAAGGTGGAACACTTAAATTATCAGCTCGTGGTACCTATGATTCTTTAAATGCTTTTGTTCTAAAAGGTACATCTGCTTCAGGTCTTGGATTATTGTTTGATACTTTAATGAGTGCCAGTCAAGACGAACCCTCTGTGAGTTATCCCTTAGTTGCAGAATTTATTGAGGTATCACCTTCCAATGATTGGGTAAAATTTTATATTAATAAAAATGCAAAATTCCAAAATGGAAATAAAATTAGTGCTGAAGATGTAAAGTTTTCTTTTGAAACACTCATCACAAAAGGTACTCCTTTTTATAAAAGATATTATTTTGATGTAAAAGATGTAGAAGTATTAGATAATTTAACTGTAAAATTTAATTTTAAAAAAGATGATAATAAAGAACTGGCTTATATATTAAGTCAAATACCTATTTTCTCTAAAGAATTTTGGAAAGATAAAAACTTTGCAAAATCTGATGCACTCGTTCCTATGGGCTCTGGACCTTATACAGTAGACACCTATAAATTTGGGAAATTCATCACATACAAAAGAAATGTAAACTATTGGGCAAAAGATTTACTGGTGAATGTTGGGCAATACAATTTTGGCAAGATAAAATATGATTATTATAAAGATGAATCCGTAACTCTTGAAGCTTTTAAAGCAGGTGAGTTTGACCTACGAATGGAATACACTGCAAAAACTTGGGCCACATTATATACAGGTAAAAATTTTGACAATGGGAATATAATCAAAAAAGCAATCCCTCATGAATTGGCTCAAGGTATGCAAGGATTTGTTTTCAACTTACGAAAACCATTATTTCAAGATAGAGAAGTTAGGCGTGCACTAAACTTGGCTTTTGATTTTGAATGGACCAATAAAAAACTCTTTTACAATCAATATAAAAGGTTAAATTCGTATTTTGCCAATTGTGAATTAAGCTCACAAAATTTACCTTCCAATGATGAACTTAAACTTCTGACACCTTTTAAAGAACAATTGCCCAAATCCTTATTTACTACAGTCTTTCAAAATAATGTGACAAAAGGTGATGGAAAAATTAGAAAAGAGTTAAGGGCTGCATTAAAGATTCTTAAAAAACAAGGATGGAAATTTAAAAATAAAGTGCTTGAAAAAGATGGCAAAAAATTTGAATTTGAAATTTTAATCACAAGTCCTGCCTTTGAAAGAATTGTTCAACCTTTTATAAAAAATCTAAAAAAGATTGGTGTGATTGCAAAACTTAAAATGCTAGAATCAGTTTCCTATCGAAATAAATTAAATAGTTTCGAATTTGATATGATGGTTCAAAGTCTTCCTGTATCCCTATCTCCAGGAAATGAATTGAATAATTATTGGGGGAGTAAAGCTGCAAATATAAAAGGAAGTAGCAACTATATGGGGCTTAAATCTCCTGTTGTAGATGCATTAATACAAAAAGTTGTTACTTCCCCCAATAGAGCTTCTTTGATTACATCCGTACGAGCTTTAGATAGAGTTTTATTAAATAACTATTATGTTATTCCTCAATGGTACATTCCCTCAAACAGAATCGCTTATTGGAAGAAATTGAAACAACCTAAAACCAGTCCTAAATATGGTTTGGGAATATTCACATGGTGGATAAATGATGAAAGTCAAAAGTAGTCTTTTGTGTTAACTTATATATTTAGACGTTTATTATTAATTATTCCTACTTTGCTAGGTATCATGACCATCAACTTTTTTATAGTTCAAACTAGTCCTGGTGGTCCAGTAGAAAAAATGATTATGCAAATGCAAGGAAATACTTCTAGTGCTCTAGATAGAATCACCGGAAGTAATCAATCTGAAATCATACAAAGTGATAACTCTGCTACTCAAACTGAAACCAAGTATAAAGGTTCGGAAGGATTAGCTCCTGAACTCATAGCTGATGTTGAAAAACTTTACGGTTTTGATAAGCCCCTATGGGAGAGATATCTTCTGATGCTTAAAAAATATATTATGTTTGATTTTGGGGATAGTTTTTTTAAGAATTCTTCGGTAATGGATCTTGTCATTGAAAAGTTACCTGTTTCTATTTCTTTGGGAATTTGGTCAACTTTATTGATATATATGGTGTCTATTCCTTTGGGAATAAAGAAAGCTCTGAAACATGGAAGTAAATTTGATATTTATTCTTCTACCTTGGTGATTTTAGGAACGGCAATTCCTGGATTCTTATTTGCAATTTTACTGGTAATTTTATTCGCAGGTGGTAATTAT
>MAAG01000074.1 GCA_002163065.1 Arcobacter sp. 31_11_sub10_T18 | reverse complement strand
ACTAACTTCTTTTTTTATTTGGTATCATATATGGATTTATAACCTATTATTGTTTAATAGATTCTTTAATTGAGTAAATATATCTTTATTTTTAGCTACGAGTAAAATTTTACTGCTTTTGTAGATGTATAAATCACTACAAATATACAAAGAAGCTTTTATATCAAACTCACGTATATTACCTGCAAACAATACAAAATTGTAATACTTAGCGCAAGCAAGTGATAAAGCAACAGCCCCAGGACTTCTATATTTAAACTTTTGAGATGATAAATCAAGACATAATTGGGGATAAGCATATGATCTTTCAAACAATCCAATTTTTGCTTTTCCTGATTCTAATATTTTATCATTAATTATATTTGCATCTAGGTCATAAGTTTGCAAAAGGTTTTGTTCATTTCTCGTATAAATTCGACCATTAATCAAATTACAGACAACTCCAATTTGCATTTCATTTTCAAATTCTAAGGCAACTGAAGTTCCATAATAAGGTAAGGATGAAACAAAGTTATCACTTCCATCTAAAGGATCAATAACAATGGTATAGTTTATTTGATTTTTATTCGTTGTTGCTATAAAACCTGATTCTTCAGAGTAAATATTTCCAAAAGAAGACAAATACTTAACAAATATTGACTCAGCATATAAGTCTATATTTAAAGATCTGTCTCCTCCTTCACCTCTGTTACCTTCGTAATCAAAGTCTTCAGGTTTTAAATGTTGATTTATGTAGTCATAAATCTCTTTATTGGCTTTTATACACTCACGAATAAAAGCTTTCATATGACTACTTAAGAAATAGCTTTGATAATTGCTTTTGCAGCATCACGACCATCTGCAGCTGCAGTTACAGCCAAATGTGCACCACGTTCACAATCTCCACCCGCATAAACTTTTGCATTTGACGTTTGAAAATTATTTGTTACAAGTCCACCCCAAGCATTTAACTCAATGTTGGCATCTTTAAGAAATGCAGGTGCTTCATGTGCGAAACCTAAAGCATAGATTATAACATCAGCATCTTCAACATATTCACTGCCTTCGATGTTTGTAACCCGTTGTCTTCCACTTTCATCTGCTTCACCTAATTGTGTACGGATAAGATTAATTCCAGTTGCAAGATTGTCTGAAGTTTCAATAGAAACGGGTGAAACATTAAAGATAAATTCTGCACCCTCTTCTTCAGAGTTAATTACTTCTTTTTTAGATCCAGGCATATTTACTTTATTTCTTCGGTATAAACATTTAACAGACTTTGCACCTTCTCTGGCACTTGATCTAATACAATCCATAGCAGTATCACCACCACCAATTACCAATACTTTTTTATCTGTTACATCAATAAAGTCTTTAACATCTTGACCAAAATTTCGTTGCTGGATTTTTGTTAAATAATCAACTGCAAGATGCACATTTGAAGAATTCTCACCATCTATTCCAGCATATTGACCTTTTGTTGCACCAATTCCAATGAATACAGCATCAAAATCACTTTCAAGTTCGGCAAAAGATTTATCTTTACCAATCTCTACATTTAAATGTAATTCCATTCCTGCTTCAAGTAACCAATCAATTCGTCTTTCAACTGCTTTTTTATCAAGTTTAAACCCAGGAATCCCATAAGTTAATAATCCACCTGCCTTATCAGCTCGCTCAAACATTACAACATTAATACCTTTTCTTAAAAGAAAAGTTGCTGCAGATATTCCACTTGGACCACTTCCAACAATTGCCACTTTTTTATCAGTTTTAATGTTTCCAAATCTTGGTTTCATTCCAGCTTTAAATGCTTTTTCATTGATGTGAGTTTCAATTGCACCAATTGCCACCGCACCATGACCTTCATTTAAAGTACATTCACCTTCACAAAGTACATCATGAGGGCAGATTTTTCCTAAAATTTCTGGAAAAGGTGACGTTTCATTAGACAAAGCAAATGCCAATTCCAAATCACGCTCACTAGTTTTTTTAAGCCATGCGGGAATAAAGTTATGTAATGGACATTTACTATGACAATATGGATCAGCACACTGAATACATCTGTCAGATTGTTCAGAACTTTTATTTCTTCCAAAGACTTCATAAACTTCATCATAATCTTTTAAACGTACAAGTACATCTCTTTTTCTTGGATTCGCTCTATCTATTTCTGTAAAGTTTAACATCCTAATCTCCCTCATCTGGATTTAAAGGTAATACCGTCATATTTTTTGGTTTTACCATCCAGAAATTTCTAATATTCGTTCTATAATTATCTAATATATCTATTGCTTGCTCACTTTCAGTTTCATTCACATAATCCATCAGTAATCTTTTAAGATATAATCGCTCACGCTCAGTTGAATCGGTATTAATTCTTACTGCTTCAATTAATTCTTGATTCATTTTATCAAAAAATGAATTTTCTTCATCAAATATAAATGCCAATCCACCAGTCATTCCAGCACCAAAGTTGATTCCCGTTTTACCAAGTACCACGACAATACCACCTGTCATATATTCACAAGGGTTATCCCCTGTTCCTTCAACAACAGCTACACAACCAGAGTTTCTAACTGCAAATCGCTCACCAACAGCTGCTCGAATGTAAAGTTTACCACCAGTAGCACCATATAAACATGTATTTCCACCACCAGCAAATGAACTTCCTTGTTGAGGAGAATTTACAATGATTTTACCACCATTCATACCTTTTCCAACGTAATCATTGGCAACACCATCAAGATTGATTGTCATACCTTTAGATAAAAATGCACCAAAAGATTGTCCCGCAACTCCTTTTAAATTAAAAGTAATTGTATTATCAGGAAGTCCGGCATCTCCATAGTATTTAGCAATTTCACCAGAGATTAAAGCACCAAAACTTCTATTTACATTTGCAATCGTTGTTTTAACTTTTACTGGATTATTTGTTTTTTCAATAGATCTGTGTACTTTTTTTAATAAATCTTTTTCATATTGGTTATCATCAAAGGGAGCATTAGTAGCTTTTTGACAAGTATCAATTCCATCAATTTTTCGTAAGATATTTTGGAAATCAAATTTCTTAGCAAACTCATCATCAATTACTTTTAATAAATCAGTTCTTCCAACGATTTCTTCCACCGTTTTATACCCAAGAGTTCCAAGTATTTCTCGAACTTCTTCAGCGATAAAAGTAAAGTAAGAAATTAGTCTATCAACAGTACCTGTAAAGTATTCTCTTAACATTGGATCTTGAGTAGCAATTCCCACTGAACATTTGTTTGTATGACATACTTTTAGTATTTTACATCCAAGAAGTGTCAAAGATGCTGTTCCAAAGGCATAAGACTCTGCTCCAAGAATTGCAGCTTTAACAACATCTAAACCTGTTTTCAAACCACCATCTGCTTCAACTTGTACAAATTCTCTTAAATGATTTGCCTTTAAAGCATTATGTGCTTCACTAAGACCCATTTCCCATGCATTACCAGTATGTTTAATAGATGTTAAAGGAGCTGCTCCCGTACCACCATCTGCACCTGAGATAATAATTTTATCAGCATAAGCTTTTGCAACACCAGAGGCAATTGTTCCAACACCTATTGTTGATACCAATTTAACTGTGATTTTAGCATCTGGATTGATTTGTTTTAAATCGAAAATCAACTGTGCTAAATCTTCAATAGAATAAATATCATGATGTGGAGGAGGCGAAATCAGTGTAACACCTGCAATTGTGTGTCGTAGCGTTGCAATCATAGGAGTAACTTTATGCCCAGGAAGTTGGCCACCTTCACCAGGTTTTGCACCTTGAGCTACTTTAATTTGCAATTCTTCAGCACTTCTTAAATACCCAGGTGTTACCCCAAATCTTCCAGAAGCTACTTGTTTAATTTTTGAGTTTTTAAGCGTACCAAAACGAGCAGGATCTTCTCCACCCTCACCTGAGTTGCTCGAAGCTCCAATAGTATTCATAGCTATTGCCATAGCTTCATGTGCTTCAGGTGAAATAGAACCACAACTCATAGCTGCAGTTGAGAATCTTTTAAAGATGTTCTCTTTTGATTCAACTTCATCAATACTAATAGCACCTCTATCTGAATTAAACTCAAAGAAATCTCTGATAAATCGACCTTTACGGTTTTGTACCAGTTCTTTTAAGCCATCAAAATCAGTAATATCTTCTTTTGTTTTTGCTTTTTTATTATGCATAGCATGGGCAACTGCAGGTGAATAATCGTGATATTCTCCACCATCAATATATTTATAAAACCCACCTAAATCTAATGGAAACATATGTTTTTGTTCGAAATAAGCATTAAGGTGTGATTTTTCAATCTTTTTTTCAATATCAGTATATTCTAATCCCGATAAATCACTATAACTACCACTAAAACAAGCCTCAACTATTTTGTCATTTAATCCTACAACATCAAATAATGCAGAGTTTCTATAACTGGCAATTGTGGCAATTCCCATTTTAGACATAATTTTTAGTAATCCACCATTAATTGCATTTTGTGAATTTTTTAACTTATCTTGCATTTCATATTTTGATAAATCTCTTCTTGCATATAATGCAACAATTGAAGAATACATCATGTATGGGTAAATAGCAGTAACTCCATAAGCTAATAAAACAGCTGCCATATGAGGATCATAAACTTCTCCCGTAACAGCAACTAAAGATACAGCATGACGAACACCTGCATCTAATAGTTTTTGGTTTACATATCCAACAACCAAAGCCATTGGAATAAGTTTACATGAATCATTTAGACTTCTATCATCCAATACAACAATTTTTATACCATTTTCTTTAACTGCGCTTACAATCTCAGTAGATAAGTTCATTAAAGATACTTCTAAATTAGATGTAAAAGTAGTATTAAATGTTTGATGTTTATAATAATCATCATATCTAGGATGTTTTACATTTCCAAATGATAATAGTACGTCAAATTTTTCTTTCATTAAAATTGGACTAGATGATTTTAATCTCTTAGCATATTCTGGTTTTTCGTCAATGATATTATGTATCATTCCAAAACCAGTCTCTAAAGACATTACGATTTTTTCTCTGTATGGATCAATAGGAGGATTGGTTACTTGTGCAAATTTTTGTCTAAAAAAATCTGTAAAGTTTCTATTTACATCTGAAAATGCAATCATAGGTGTATCATCACCCATAGATCCTACTGGTTCTTTTCCATCTTTTGCCATAGGGTCAATCATTTGGTCAAGAACTTCATAAGTGATATTAAAATACTTTTGTTTTTTATCTAAATCATCAAAGACATAATCTTCTGTGTCCATAAATGATTCATCAATAAACTCTTGTAAATATTCCATAGAAACATTTAACCATTCAGCATAATTTTGTGATGATTTTAAATAAGTATTTATATCACCTTCTTTTAAAATTACTCCATGTTTAAGATCAAGTGCAATCATTTGTCCAGATTGTAATCTTCCTCTTTGAAGAATATTATCATCATCTAAATCAATGGTTCCATATTCACTGGTGATAAACAATCTATCATCTTTTGTAATAATATATTTTGAAGGTCTTAATCCATTTCTATCAATAAGACAACCAATATGTCGACCATCAGTTAAAGATACAGCAGCTGGTCCATCCCAAGCTTCCATAGCTGTTGAAGTATACTCATAAAATGCTCTTAGTTCTGCATCCATATAAGGTGCATTTTGCCAAGGTGCAGGGATTAATCCACGTGCAGCTTTAAAAAAGTCTACTCCATTTGCAATTAAAAACTCAAACATATTATCCAAAGATGCACTATCACTTGAATCTGTCTGTAAAATTGGAAAAATTCGCTCTATTTCTTCTTCACTGAATACGCCAGATTTAATTTGCTCTGACTTAATACAGGTATTTAATCTGTTTGCAGCAATTGAGTTAATCTCACCATTATGAGCAATACTTCTAAATGGCTGAGCTAATCTCCACTGAGGTAAAGTATTTGTTGAGAATCTTTGATGAAACAAGGCAAATGTAATTTTAAATTCTTTGTCTCTTAAATCAATAAAAAAGTTTTTAATATGCGTAGGCATAATTAAACCCTTATATGAAATAACCGTTGAAGAAAAAGAAGGAATATAAAAATCTTGTTTATCTTCTAATTTATGTTCACATTCTTTTCTTGTTAAGTATAACATTGCATCAAATCGTTTTGATGACATTAAAGAATTTGGTGTTACAAATATTTGTATCATATGAGGTAATGACGCCAAGGCTTGTTCACCTAAGGCATCTTTATCTACTGGTACTACTCTCTCAACAACAACTTTTAAATCATTTGATTCACAGTATTCTTTAAATACGGTAATATCTGTTAAATCTCTTGTAAAAATCATTGCTACTGCATAAATGGAAGGTAAATCAACACCATTTTTTTTCGCAATATTTCTCATAAAGCTATCTGGCATTGAAAGTAGTAAACCACTTCCATCTCCTGTTTTACCATCTGCTGCTACTGCACCCCTGTGCATCATTCTTTCTAATGAAGTTATTGCATCTTCAAGATTAGAATGTGTTGGTTTGTTTTTAAGACTTGCGACTAATCCAAAGCCGCAGTTATCTTTAAACGAAGTTAATAAATCTAAATTACAACCCATCATGTCCCTTTATTTTGTGTTTAATTTGATATCCGTCAAAGTGACAATAATATACCTTAAAATAAATTAAAATTTGGTTAAAGTTAGTCAAAATACCATCTATGTGGTCTTGGCGTGTAATTTCTGTATCCCTTATGACATCGTATTTACAAAGAATTTAATGTAAAAAAAATGTATAAATAGGGTAGTACTTTAAGTAGTACTAAAGGTAACTCAAAAAGTATTATCAACACCACTGTTACAGTTAAATTGCTGTAAGTTTCACTAATGTGATAAGAATGTAATACAAATGTAAATACATTAAAAAAATAGCCTATACAATAAATAGGAAAGCAAAATATTTCATATCAAAAAGATATTTAAAAAAAGTGTAAAATGTACATGAGACTTACACATCTTTACATTATACTTTTCCTAGTTCAAATAAAACAGGAGATGAATATGAAAAAATTAGTATTAGGATCAGTAGCAGCAGCTATGATTGCAACAGCAGGAATGGCAGCAGAGTTTACTCTTAAGTTTTCTCACGTAGTTAGTGAAAATACACCAAAAGGTAAAGCGGCGATTTTCTTTGAAAAAAGATTAGAAGAATTAAGTGGTGGTAGAATTGATGTTCAAGTTTATCCTTCTTCACAATTATACAAAGATAATGCAGTATTAAAAGCTTTAAAATTAAACTCAGTTCAAATGGCAGCACCAAGTTTTTCTAAGTTTGGTAAAATTGTACCTCAATTAGCATTATTTGATTTACCATTTTTATTCAAAGATATTGATCAGTTACACAGAGTTCAAGATGGTGAGGTTGGACAAAAACTTAAAGGTCTTGTTTACAAAAAAGGTTTTGTAGCGTTAAACTTCTGGGATAATCATTTCAAACAATTATCTTCATCTGGTAAAGCACTTATTGCTCCTTCAGATGCTAAAGGACAAAAATTTAGAATCATGAGTTCAAAAGTTCTTGAAGCACAATTTCAAGCAGTTGGAGCAAATCCACAAATGATGCCTTTCTCTGAAGTTTATTCAGGATTACAACAAGGTGTAATTGATGGTCAAGAAAATACACTTTCTAACATTTATACTAAAAAATTCTATGAAGTTCAAAAACACTTATCAATTACTAACCATGGTTACTTAGGTTACTTAGTTGTTATGAGTAAAAAATTCTGGGATAAATTACCAAAAGACTTAAAATCAAACGTAGCACAAGCTATGAATGAAGCAACAACAGAAGAGCGAAAATTAGCACAACAATTAAATGATGAGCAATTTGCATTAATTGAAGAATATGCTAAAAAAACGGGAAGACTTGAAATTCACAAATTATCTGAAGCTCAAATTGACCAATGGAGACAAGCAGTTAGTAAAATTTATCCAGAGTTTTACTCAGATAAAAAAATCGGTGAAGATTTAATCAAAGCTGCAATTGCAACGAAGTAAGTAATGTTTAAATTATTAGATAAAGCCATTGGTTTTATAAACCAATCTATAGCAACATTCGGTATAACAGCCGGTGTCGCTTTGGCGTTTGGTAATGTTGTAGCAAGATTTGTTTTTGATGCATCATTAACCTGGGCAGCAGAGTTGACAGTGTTTTTATTCTTATGGAGTGCATTCTTTGGAGCAGCTTATTGTTTTAAAAAAGATGCGCATATTGCTGTAACGATTATTTTAGATCTTTTGCCATCAAGACTTGCAAAACTCTCATTAATTGTTTCGCATTTAATTACTATATGTTTTCTATTAGCAGTTTCATACTATGGTTATGAATATATTGAACTGGTAATCGAATTAGAAGAAAGATCAATTGACCTAGATATTCCTATGTGGATTCCTTATTTGGTTATTCCAATCTCATTTGCTTTTGCAGCATTTAGAGTGAGTGAAAAATTATACCAAATTATTATCACACCACATGATAAAGTTGTTCAAGAATCAGAAGCAGAAATGTATATTAATGAAATGGGTGATCAAGCTCATACAGAAAGCGAAAAAGAAGAAAAATTGAAAAAATTAGTTGAAGATGTAGATAGAAAAACAGGAGGTATGCTATGACCAGTGTTGGATTGCTGTTTATAATATTTTTTACCTTATTAATAATTGGTTCACCAATTGCTATTTGTTTAGGAGCATCTACATTTATAACCTTAATGGTATTTACAGATATTTCACCTATTGAGATTTCTGCAATGATGTTTGAAAAAGTTGAACATTATTCATTGATGGCCATTCCTATGTTTATTTTGGCAGGGAACTTACTCTCCAAAGGTAGTGCAGCAGGCAGGATCATTGAGTTTGCGAAAGCATGTGTAGGACACTTACCAGGTGGACTACCAATATCAGCTATTTTTGCATCTATTATTTTTGCAGCAGTCTCTGGTAGTTCACCAGCAACGGTTGTTGCTATTGGTTCTATTATGTTTGGTGCTATTGTAAAAGCTGGTTATCCTGTAAAATATGCAGTTGGTACCATTGCAACAGCAGGTTCATTGGGAATTTTAATTCCACCTTCAATTGTTATGATTGTATATGGGGTTACAGCTGAAGTTTCAATTGGGAAACTATTTATGGCAGGTGTTGTTCCAGGACTTATGCTTGGTTGTATGATGATGTTAGTTACTTATGTAGGTGCTAGAAGATTAGGATTTAAAAGAACTACACCTCAATCTTGGAAATTTCGTCTTGAAAAAATGCTTGATGCCTCATGGGGATTAGCAACCATTGGTATTGTTATTGGTGGTATTTACGGAGGAATTTTCACTCCAACTGAAGCAGCAGCAGTTGCTTGTGTATGGGCATTTTTTGTATCGGTTGTTATTTACAGAGATATTAAATTAAAAGACTTATTCACAACAGCTTTAGATTCAGCTAAAACAACATCAATGATTATGTTTATCATTGCAAACGCAATGTTATTTGCACACTTCTTAACTATTGAGAATATTCCGCAAATGATTACTCAAACTTTGGTTGAAGCAAATGTTGATAAATATATGTTCTTGATGTTGGTTAACCTATTATTAATACTTGCTGGTTCATTTATGGAACCATCAGCGATTATTATGATTATGGTGCCATTGTTACTTCCAGTTGCAGTTGCTCTGGGAATTGATCCAATACACTTTGGTATTGTATTAACAGTAAATATGGAGCTTGGTATGGTCTCCCCACCTGTTGGTCTGAATTTATTCGTGACCAGTGGATTAACGGGAATGTCCATCAAAGATGTAATTATTGCAACACTCCCTTGGACAATGACAATTTTTGTTGGTCTAATGTTTGTTACATATATTCCAGCTATTTCACTTTGGTTACCAAACCTTATGTTTGGGTATTAACAGAAGTTAATAGAAAAAGCTATTTAAATAAAAAACCCAGCTTAGAAATAAGCTGGGTTTTTTTATGCATAAACTTTGCAAGCAACTACTCGCAGACTTACGAAAGTAAACCATTTGAAATACGTCATTAATCATAGTTGCCATAGTTTTCTTTGTATGTTAAGTATATTACTTACAATTAAACTTTATTAGTCCCAGTCACTTAGATTATATTTACAGAATAATTTTACCAAAGACAATGAAACCATAACAAGTAAACTAACTTAACTTAATGAGCAAGCAAGTAAAACTTGTGCTTATGCTCCAGGAATACAAATTTCAAACTTCGCTCCATCTTTGGTATTATTTACGATTAACTTCCCATTGATATTTTTCTCAATAATCATTTTAGACATATATAATCCCAATCCAGTACCATCACTGTCCTTTTTAGTGGAAAAATAAGGTTCAAAGATTTTACTTTTTGGTTCAACCAATACCCCTCCTCCATTGTCTTCTACAATAAGTCGCACATAGTACTCATCAATACTTGCATAAACTTGAATATGAGGGTCTTTTATATCTCTTAATATTAAAATATCTTTTGCATTTGAAATGAGGTTTAATAC
>MAAG01000155.1:787-1925 GCA_002163065.1 Arcobacter sp. 31_11_sub10_T18 | reverse complement strand
TACCTATTATAGTTTTTTTTCTAAGTACATCTGTTTGATTTAAAATACACAGTTCATTAAATGTCTCAATAAGTGTTATATAAAACTGAAATGTTAACTCATAATTGGCTTTGTTTTCTTTTTCTAAAATACTTAAATATTCTTCATAGTCTCGAAAGAGCTTTGCAATATTTTCAAAGGAATAAAAGTTATAGGTTGTAAAGATCTTATAATTTTTTCCAAAAGAAAGTAGGTTGATAATAGAAACCAGTTCTTTAAATAATATTGTGGAACTGTTAAGAATGATATTATCCATTTTATGTTGTATTTCTTGAAGTAAAAAAGTTTTAAAAGATAGATTGTTTTTGACGACATCAATGATGTCTTTGGGGATATCTTTGTTTTCTAAATACAAAGATATTATATACTCTATTAGGACTTTATACTCTTCTTTAGTGCCGTATAAAAATGAACCCTCTTGTTGTTGTGATAAATCGTATTTGTCCAACAAGTTATTCACTATCACGTCTTCTTGATCTAAGTCCAAATAATCAGAAAATCCATCTACTTGTAAATCCAGCATATTCACTCCATTTGTAAATAGCTATTATTATATATTATTTTTCCTTATGTCAGGGCGGTTAATTTTATATGGGTTTTAAAGTAGAATAGACTATAAGCCTTGAAGTAAAAGATTCCACAAGTATTCCACTTCATCATCTTCAAAGGAAACCAATGTTTTATCAGCAAAAAATTCTTCAACTTTAAGAAAGTCAAAACTTTTGCTATAACTACATCTGGCATGTGTGGGTAGAAAACTACGAACAAGCGAGATGTTTTGAAAAATCTCTTCTTCACATAACAAACAAGAAAAATCTTGATGTAATCTCCCCTCATACTCTAAAAGTTTAATATAGTTTTCGCAAATGGCTCTTTTGGGGTTTTGTTTGATCATAACGTGTGCTAAGTTATTTAAAAGTTCAAAGTAAAAGGAATCTAGAGTTTCGATATCTTTAAAATGCGAGTTAAATAGTTTTAAATACCGCTGCCAACAATATAGTTTCTCTCTATCTAGAATCCAATCAAAACCCAATTGTAACACATCTTTTAATCTAGGTATTGTACTTTTAAGTGAGGATTCTAATTCAAAATCAATTTT
>MAAG01000155.1:0-722 GCA_002163065.1 Arcobacter sp. 31_11_sub10_T18 | reverse complement strand
CTGTTAATAAAGTAACAATTAAGTCGTCGTCTTTGACATTTTTAATGTCAATTATATAACCTTGCAAATAAGTTTACCTTAGTCTAAAGCTTTCATATCATGAATTTCATCTATGATTTCTAAACATTCATCATCTTCCATCCCACCATCTTTAACTTCTTTTAACATATCTTTAAATTCATCTCTCATTTCTTGCATATCATAAAGATTTTGTTCGTCTTCATCTAAATAGTTTTTTGATGCAATTTTTTCAAATAGGACATCTATATATTCTTCTACATCTGGTAGAACTTCATCTTCAATAAGTTTTATTAATTGGTCTTGTGCGTGTGTCATTATTATTCCTTTTTATATCAAATATAATAATAAGTGAATAATTATTATTATATTTGATATTAATTGCATTATAGCATTTTTATTTTTTTATATATTTAAATACTCAAAAATTATTTTTATTTGTCATAATTTAAAATTAAAGGGAATTTAATTGTCAACTTTACTTGCTTATGCTATCATATTGTTATAATAAATAACAATAAAGGAAAAATCATGGCAGATTTTAATAATGTATCTATTGATAAAAGTGCAAATATATTTTATGATGGTAATGTAACAAGTAGAAATATTGAATTTGAAGATGGAACTCGAAAAACTTTAGGAATAATGCTTCCTGGTGAGTA
Source organism: Arcobacter sp. 31_11_sub10_T18 (assembly GCA_002163065.1). Lineage (GTDB taxonomy): Bacteria > Campylobacterota > Campylobacteria > Campylobacterales > Arcobacteraceae > MAAG01. The sequence continues at coordinate 42 of MAAG01000155.1, read as the reverse complement.
TGAGTTTAATACAATTCATAAAGAAGTTATGGAAATAAATTC
>MAAG01000012.1 GCA_002163065.1 Arcobacter sp. 31_11_sub10_T18 | reverse complement strand
TAATTATATCTAATTAAAATTATTTATTAATTTATTTCTATGAGAACGGGAATATAGTATTTAGTAAGTTACGGTAGATGATTACTTATTAAAAGACGTATAGTTTTTAATAGGTATTTTTATCAAGGTCAAGGCGGTGAAGTTTTTTTGCGAAGGAGCATACAACAGGTATGTGACTGAGTATAAAAACTGCTCCAACGCAGAGATTGTTAAAAAGAGCTATTAAAAATCGTCGAAGTCAATAGAACCCTTAGAATAGTTAACCACATTTCCTTCGAAGAAGTTCGTTCTTTGGTCATTAAACGAGCTATACCCATCTACCCATGGAATTGGATGAGATACACCATATTCTGGCGCATATCCAACTGCTTTAAGTCGTTGGTCTCCTAGGTATTGGATGTATTGTTTGATGATACCATCTGTAAATCCTAGAATTTGACCTTGAGTAATATAAGATCCCCATTCTGATTCGATTTCAACTGCATCACGAATCATTTTTCTAACTTTTTCTTCAAGTTCTGCTGTGAAAAGTTCTGGTCTTTCTTTTCTTGTAGAGTTAATCATGTTTTGGAATAATAACAAGTGTGTTACTTCATCTCTTTGAATAAATCGAATCATTTGAGAAGAACCTAACATTTTTCCTGATTTTCCAAGAGCATACATTGCTGCAAATCCAGCATAAAAATACATACCTTCTAAAACTTGATTTCCAAACATAGAAAGAAGAATATTTTCATCTGTTAAATCATCAGAAAGGTTACCAAAGATATTTGCGATAAAAAGATTTTTCTTTTGTAGGTGAGCATCAGTTTTCCACATATTATAAATCTCATCAGTATTATCAGATACTGATTCAACCATAACTGCGTATGATTTAGAGTGGTTTGCTTCTTCGTATGCTTGTCTTGATAATAAGGCATTCACTTCAGGAGCTGTTACATATGGATTCATATTATCCATGATGTTATTTGTTTGTAAAGAATCCATAAAAATCAATTGACTTAATACAAGATTGTACATTCTTTTCTCAGCAGGTGCTAAAAACTTATAATCTTTTGCATCTGTAGTCATCTGTACTTCTTTTGGAAACCAAGTATTGGCTTCCATTGTATCCCATAAGTTTAAAGCCCATTGGTATTTAACTTTTGTGAAGTTTAACATACCATCTGGGTTACCACCAAATATTTGTCGGTCGTTTATTGTTTCTGTACTTTCTGGATTATAAATTACTTTTTTTTCAAATCTTCCGTCCATCTTTGCCTCTACAATCATTATTTTCTCTTTTATCTATTATTTTTTATTGACAACCAGCACACTCAAGGCTTCTGTCTTCTACATCATTTACCGCTTCAGGAGATTGACTTCTTAGGTAATATGTAGATTTTAATCCCAGTTGCCAAGCCAAAGTATATATTTCATGTAAATATTTTCCACTTGCTTTATCTAAACTCATGAAGATATTTGTACTTTGTCCTTGATCTATCCATTTTTGTCTAACTGCAGCTGCTTTGATTAGTTCAAGTTGATCGATTTCATATGCAGGTGTGTAGTATTGCCAAGTATCTGGGCTAAGTTTTGGAACAACTACTGGAATAAGTCCAGATAAGTTTTCTTCAAACCATTTTCTTTTATATACAGGTTCAATTGTTTGAGTAGTTCCTACTAAAATCGAGATAGATGAAGTAGGTGCAATTGCCATTAAATAACCGTTTCTCATACCTTGTTTTTTAATAGTAGCTCTTAATGCATCCCAATCATGTCCTGTATCAAATAAATCTCTCTCAACCAAAGCATTTGCAGCTTGAGGTGCATTGTCATGAGGCATAATACCTTGTGACCAGTTTGAACCTTCGTAAGTAGGATATTGACCTTTTTCAGATGCAAGATTTGAAGAAGCTTGAATGGCATTAAATGAAATTGATTCCATTACCATATCAATTTTTCGCAAATGATCACTACTTCCCCATACAATTGAAGCTTCAGCTAACATTTGAGCTTCACCCATAACACCAAGTCCTACTGCTCTTGTTTTTAAGTTGGTCGCTTTTACTTTTCTAAGTGGATAGAAGTTTAAGTCAATAACATTGTCCAACATTCTCATAGCAATTGGAACAACTCTTGAAATATCTTCTCTTGAATTAATCTTACTTAAGTTTACAGAAGCTAAGTTACAAACAGCTGTTTCACCATCTATTTTTTCTTTTTCAACAATGAAAATTCTTTTTCCATTTAAACTGTCAAGTGCCGTTATCTTGTTTGCTTTTTTAGTAATTCCACTATCAACTTTAATAAGTTCATCTTCTTCAAAAGTTTCAATTGAACCATCTTCAAATTCTAAACTAATCAAATAATGATTTGGACTTGTATTTTGAAAAATCTCTGTACAAAGGTTACTACTTCTAATAATTCCTCTGTGTGCGTTTGGATTGGCTTTGTTTGCAGTATCTTTAAAACCTAAAAATGGGCTTCCAGATTCAAAATAAGATGTTAAAATCTTTTTCCATAAATCTTTTGCTTTCATTTGGTCTTTTGTTTTAGACTCATCGTTTTCATATTCGATATATTTTTTCTCAAACGCTTCACCATTTAACTCAGATAATTCTCTTACTTCATAAGGATCAAATAAAGTCCATGTTTCATCAGCTAAAACTCTCTTCATAAATAAATCACAAATCCAAACAGCAGGGAATAAATCGTGCGCTCTTCTTCTTTCTTCACCAGAGTTTTTCTTTAAGTCAATAAAATCAACAATATCCATGTGCCAAGGCTCAAGGTAAACTGCAATTGCACCTTTTCTAGTACCTAATTGATCAACTGCTAAAGCAATGTCATTTGTGATTTTTAAAAATGGTACTGTTCCACCTGCTGCACTTTTATGATCATCAATCACTCCACCAAGACTACGAATAGAGTTCCAATCCCAACCAATACCACCACCATATTTAGATAATAGTGCCATCTCTTTATAAGCATCAAAAATACCTTCGATGTTATCAGGACTTGATCCAATGTAACACGAGCTTAATTGATGTCTGTTTGTTCTTGCATTTGATAAAGTTGGAGTTGCTAACATTACTTCAAATTGAGAGATTACATCATAGAATTTTTTTGCCCATTCTTGTTTGTTATCTTCATCTTGAGCCAAGAACATTGCAATACCCATGAACATGTGTTGAGGAAGTTCAATTGGGTTACCCTCTTTATTTTTAATCAGGTATCTATCATATAAAGTTTTAACTCCAAGATAGTTGAATAAAAAATCACGATCAGGTTTGATATGTTTGTCCAAATCATCTAAATCATACATAGCTCCAAGACCAGGAATAATTCTTCCTGCTTCTTCACCATAACCCAGATATTCTTTTAATTGGCAATAAGGTTTCCCTTTTATACCATGAGTTACTTTTCCAACTCGATGGTATAAATCAAAGATAAATAAACGAGAAGCAACAAATGTCCAATTTGGAACATCTATATCAATCTTTTCAACAGCTGTTTTGATAAGAGCATCTTGAATATCAGCAGAACTCATTCCATCAATAAACTTGATTTGTGCATCAAGTTCTAAGTCACTTTGACTAACACCTGCAAGATTTCTAGTTGCAGCGATTGTGTTTTTTTGAATTTTAGTAATATCTAAAACTTCTTTTCTTCCGTTTCTTTTTTGAATCATTATTGCCATAAATATCTACCTTCTTTGATTTTTTTTAATAAATTATTTTTCAATACAAGCGTTCTTATTTAAATACTCTTTTGAAAATTGCATCTACGTTTTTAGTATAGTAGTCATAGTTAAAACATTCTCTAATTTCTTCTTCAGATAATGAGTTTCTTAATTCTTCATCAGCAAGTAAGTGTCCAAGATACAATGATTCACCATTCTCACTTGTTGAGGGTTTACCTTGTTGAATCTCTTCCCATACTTTCATAGCATTTCGTTGAACGATTCGATATGCATCTTCTCTGCTTACACCTTTAATAGGAAGTTCAAGTAATACTCTTTGAGAAAAAACCAATCCACCTGTTAAGTTTAAGTTTTTCATCATGTTTTCTGGCATAACTGTTAAGTTTGCAATAACATTGTTCATTCTGTGTAACATAAAGTTAGTTGTAATAAATGCATCTGGAAGCCAAAATCTCTCCGTAGAAGAGTGAGATATATCTCTTTCGTGCCAAAGTGCCACGTTTTCCATAGCTGGGTTTGCATATGATCTAATCATACGTGCAAGTCCAGTGATATTTTCAGTTAAAATAGGATTTCTTTTATGAGGCATTGCAGAAGATCCTTTTTGACCTTTTGCAAAATACTCTTCACACTCATAAACTTCTGTTCTTTGTAAATGTCTAACTTGTACTGCAAACTTTTCAATTGAAGAAGCCATTGATGCCAATGCCGTTGCAAGTCTTGCATATCTATCTCTGTGAACAACTTGATTTGAACAAGGTTCTGGTGTTAAACCTAATTCAGCCATTGCTAATTCTTCAAGCTCTAAAGGAGCGTGTGCAAAGTTACCCATAGCACCTGAAATTTGTCCAACAGCAATAACATCCATAGTTTGCTCTAAGTTTAATAAGTGTCTGGCCATTTCGTCATACCAAACTGCAAGTGTCAGACCAAAAGTGATAGGCTCTCCATGAATACCATGAGACCGTCCTACCATAAGAGTAAGTTTATGCTCTTGCGCTCTTTTTTTGATTGATTCCATTAACATTTTCACATCTGAAATAATGATATTAAGTGAATCTCTCATTTGAAGAGCAACACCAGTATCAACTGCATCAGATGAAGTCATACCATAGTGAAACCATCTTGATTCTTCGCCAAGACTCTCACTAACACTTGTATTAAAAGCAATTAAGTCATGTTTAGTTATTGCTTCTATTTCTTCTATTCTCTCAACAGAGAATGTTGCATTTTTAACAATTTTATCTGCATCTTCTTGAGGAATCTTTCCAAGTTTAGCCCATGCTTTTACAGCTGCTTTTTCAACTTCAAGCCACGCTGCATATCTTGCATGTTGTGTCCAATTTTTTGTCATCTCTTCTCTGGCGTATCTTTCTACCATTAAAATCCCTTTTGCACTTTATCAAGTTTTTCTATTTTTTTTAGTATGCTATGCTATCAAAAAAAGACAAAAAATTTGTTTAATTTTCGAAATATTTTTCATTTTTTGTAATACATTTTATAAAGTTAAAAGTTATACAAATTTTTAGTATATTTTAGTATATTTTAAGCTTAATTAGGAACGAATATTGCCCTTTGTTTTAAAGAAATATAAAGTCACTCTTGGAAAAACTATCCAGCTGGCACTCATACAAGATTTAAGTCTCAACCGTAAGTTATTACAACGATACCTAAGCCGTGGAAGAATTTTTGATTCACATAATCGAGCTTATGAAATCTCAGATATCATCAAAGAAGAACACATCTATGTTGCCCAATTTGAGGGACATACACGTGGAATGAAAGCACTATTGGAGTTTGAAGACTTTGCAGTGTTTGATAAACCTTCCAATCTTATGGTTCATCCAATATCTAAAAAAACAGCCTATTCTTTACTGGATGAAGTCAGGTACCATTTTGGAGAAAATGCCAATTTGGCACATAGAATTGATGCTGAAACTTCAGGATTAGTTTTAATATGTAAGAATAAAAACAGCGAATTAATTCTTAAAAAAATGTTCGAAGATAAACTATACAAAAAATCCTATTTAGCCCTAGTTGAGGGAGAAGTAAAAGAGTCCATTGTTATCACCGATGGTATCAAAAAAGAAATGGGAAATATTGGTGTAAAAATGATGACAGCAAGTGATGGTAAAAAATCAAAAACTACCATTCATCCAATGAAATATTATGAAGATAAAAACCAAACTTTGGTGGAAGCATTACCCCTTACAGGAAGACAACATCAAATAAGAGTACATCTTTGCTCTGTTGGACATAGAATTGTGGGTGATCCCATATATGGAGTTGATGAATCTGTAGCAGATAGTTATTTATGCAAAACCTTATCTAAAGAAGACCGTATTAAATTTACAGGAGCTCCAAGATTGTGGTTACATGCCAATTATTTAGAGTTTACTTACAATAAAACTGTTTACAAACTATACTCAAAAATGAGCCTAAACTACTAAGGAATACTTGTGAAGAAATTTGTTTTGTTGTTTTTAGTTTCATCTTTTTTATATGCAGATGAAATTAAAATTGCCATTGCTTCAAATGTCTCCTATGCCATCAAACCACTCATAACTGAGTTTAACAAACAACACAAAACAAAAGTCAAAATTATCCTTGGAAGTAGTGGTAAACTCACCGCTCAGATTAAATATGGAGCGCCTTACGATTTATTTTTAAGTGCCAATATGAAATATCCAAATTTTTTATATCAAGACAAAATTGCACTTAAAAAACCACGTGTTTATGCAAAAGGCAAGTTGGCACTTTTTAGTATTAAAGAAAAAAACCTTATCAATATCTCTTCTATTAACAGTGCAAAAACAATAGCTTTAGCCAATCCTAAAACTGCTCCTTATGGGAAAGCAGCATTAGAAGCCATCACAAATGCAGACCTTTTAAAACAAAACAAAAAGAAGTTTGTTTATGCAGAAAACATTTCTCAAACACTTCAATATGCCTTTGTGGCTGCAGATATTGCCTTTGTAGCTAAGTCATCTTTGTATTCTCCAAAAATGAAAAGATTTAAAAAAGACACCAACTATATAGATATCGATGAAAATCTGTATGAGCCTATTCTACAAGGTATTGCACTCTTAAATGAAAAAAAGAGTACACTTGATTTTTACAATTTTATGTTAAGTAACGATGCAAAAAAAATCTTAAAACAGTATGGATATGGTATTGAATAATATTAAAGCAGTGGTGACCAATATACAAGGAAGTCAGGAATTAAATATCGTAGAATTTGATTTTAATGGCACGCCATTATCAATGATGGCACTTGAACTGTCTTCAGAAATAAAAATTGGAACAACTGTCATTTTAGGTGCTAAACCCTCACATATTACCATTGCCAAAGATAAAAATATCGAAATATCTTATTCAAATAAATTAGAAACAAAAATTATAGACCTGGTTGAAGGAGAATTTCTCTGTAGTATTATCATGTGTACAGGGGATACGAAAATTGAGAGTTTAATCACTAAAAAGACCCTATTAAGGATGCAACTTAAAAAAAATGATGAAGTAATTACACTCATAAAATCCTCGGAATTGTTTATAAAAGAAGTTCTTGATGTTTGATTTAGACTTTGAGCCTTTTTTAGTCTCTTTTAAACTGGCTTTTTATACTACCAGTATTCTTTTTGTCTTGTGTGTACCCTTTGCTTGGTATCTTTCACAAACCAAATCAAAAATAAAACCAGCGTTAGAAGCACTCACTGCTTTGCCTATTGTACTGCCTCCAACGGTGATTGGTTTTTATATATTATTTGCCTTATCTGTTAACTCTCCCATAGGAATATTTTTTGAAGAGACCTTTGGAATAAAACTGGTCTTTAACTTCACTTCCTTGGTTATTGCTAGTTGTTTTTACTCCCTTCCTTTTATGGTGCAGCCACTTCAAGCGGCCATTCAAAATATGCCCAAATCTTTGATTGAAGCTTCTTATATCTGTGGTAAAAACAATTTTCAAACCATATGGTATGTTATCCTGCCAAATATCAAACCAGCTGTTGTAACTGCTGTGGTAACTACTTTTGCCCATACCATTGGAGAATTTGGAGTGGTACTTATGGTAGGCGGATCCATTCCAGGGGAGACAAAGGTAGCTTCTATTGCTATCTATGAATTTGTCGAACTTTTGGATTATGAGTCTGCCCATATTTATTCATTTTTTATGATTTCTATTTCCTTTGCTGTTTTATTTTGTGTCTATTATTTCAACTATAAACAAAGAGCTAAATATGATTAAGCTAAATATTGAAAAAGAACTCTTTGGTTCTGCAGGACAAATGAATTTAGAAATGAACTTACATATTAAACAAGGTGAATTTATCGTTTTAACAGGAGTATCGGGAAGTGGAAAGACCACCTTTTTAAGGATACTTGCGGGATTAGAGAAAATTGATTCTGGATTTATTAGGGTAAATGACAATGGTTGGGTTGATACTTCTACTAATAAATCAGCTGTACTTCCACAAAAAAGGAACATAGGATATCTTTTTCAAGATTATGCTCTTTTCCCCAATATGAGTGTGCTTAAAAATCTAACTTTTGCAAAAGATGACAAAAACCTTGCTCTTTCTTTACTTGAGTTAGTAGGACTAGAAGAGCTAAAAGATACCATGCCTTCACAGTTATCAGGTGGCCAAAAACAACGTGTTGCTTTATGTCGAGCCATGATAAGCAAACCTCAAATATTGCTTCTTGATGAACCCTTATCTGCTCTAGATTTAGACATGAGAAAGAAACTACAAGAAGATATCAAACTTTTTCATGAAAAATTCAATACCACTACTATTATGGTCAGCCATGATCCAAGTGAAATATATAAACTAAGCACCCGTGTGATTCTTTTAGATAATGGGAAAATCATCAAAGATGCTTGTGCAAAAGAGGTTTTACTCAAAACCTCTGGAAGTCAAAAGTTTTCTTTTGAAGGTGAGCTTCTAGAAATCTATCAAGCTGATATTTTAAATATTGCGGTGGTATCTATTGGAAGTCAGCTTGTAAAAGTTGTACTTGATTCAAGCCAAGCCCAAGAATTACAAGTAGGTGATATAGTAACTATTTCAACAAAAGCTTTCGCTCCTACTATTTCAAAAAAACAAAACTCTTAAACATAACGAATAGGAAGATAATAAGTAGCATCAAACTCGCCACTTTCCTCGCAGAAATGATTTTGCCGAAACTCAGCAAATGATGGATTGGTCGTAGTTTCGAAACCACTTTGTGGTAACCACTCATGATATGCCCACTGCACCAGTCTCAGCATGTCTCCATAGTGTCCTTTTAAATCAAAAGTTGCGTATAAAGCTTCTGGAATTTCAAAGTGGGGTAAATTGGTATTTGAAATATCTGCATCATTAAGGGGAACAATAACGGCTATATATAAACACTCTTCATGGGGCGTGATGACTGGGTTGTCATGGTAAATACCTATTTGTTTGTATTCAGTAATGTTATTGGTATAAACCCAAGCCATCATTTTTTGCCAAATGGCACGAATTTCATCGCCATTATAACCTTTTTGTCGTATATAATAGGCTTTTTGAGATTTGGTTTTAACTACTTTTACTTTAATATCGGGAAACTCATCAAGTGTAAAAAGTCGCAATTTTGAATCTTTTAGTATCTCACTTGAGTACTCTTTATATCCCCCATTTCTCCATACTTTTGGAGTCTGATTAAACCTTAATTTAAAAGCTCGGATAAATGAAGTTTGAGAACTATATCCACACATATTGGCAATTTCTGTGATAGTTGAAGTTTTATTAGTAATTAAAAGATTGGATGCTTTTTGTAATCTGATTGATTTGATTGTTGCATATATATTTGAACCCATTTGTTCTTTAAAAAGTTTGTGAAAGTGAAATTTGCTGATATTAAAACTAAGGGCAAGTTCATCTATATTTATATCTGTTTCAATATATTTATAGATGTAATTCATGGCATCATTTGCTATTTGTCTGTGTAAATTATTGGTTGATTTTTTATGCATTTTTATCCCTATAAACAAAATTCATTTCATTTTTCACAATAATTGTATCCAAAATTAACAAAAATAGATAACTTTTTAGCCATCTATAGTGAAGTATTAAAAATTTTATAGTGTTAAACTTCTTCAATCAATTATGAAGGATTACAGATGCAAGAATTTTATACAGTAGCAATGCTTTTATCAATTATCACATTTACAATGTCAACAGTTATGTCTCCAGGACCCAATAATATAATGCTTTTATCTTCAGGACTCACCTTTGGATATAAAAAAACCATACCCCATATGTTTGGTATTATTTTGGGCTTTCCTTTGATGGTGCTCATCATTGGTTTGGGTATGGGCGCCTTATTTGAAAAGTTTCCTTTTGTTTTAACAGTCTTAAAAGTTGTGGGAATTTTATACCTATTTTGGATGGCCTATAAAATTGCAAGAAACTCCAGCTCCTATGAAGTGGATGAGAACAATCAAAGTAAATCTTTTACCTTCGTACAAAGTGCTCTGTTTCAATGGGTAAATCCAAAAGCATGGATTATGGCAATCACTGCTATTTCAGTTTTTGTAAGCTCCAATGAAAACAGTATGATTCAAGTACTCATCATCGCTTTTATTTATTTTCTATCTTTATGTATTTCCTCAAATACTTGGGCATTTGGGGGAATTTTACTAAAAAAGTTCATCAAAAATTCAAAATCTGTACAAAAAATCAATGTCATCATGGCAATTCTTTTGGTGGCCTCAGTTCTACCTATGTTATTTGAATAAAGAGAAAACTTCTCTTTATTCTTCTTTTCAAGCAATAAATGAGCTTTAAATAGACAAAAATAGATAATTTTTTGAACATTAATAGTGAAGAGTAAATTTGACAATAGTGTTAAACTAATTATCACTAATAAGGAGCAACGATGCAAGAGTTTTATACCCTAGCGATGATTTTATCCATTGCTACATTTACACTTTCAACCTCAATATCTCCAGGACCAAATAATATTATGCTTTTGTCTTCTGGACTTACTTTTGGATATAAAAGAACCATACCGCATATGGCAGGTGTATTTTTAGGATTTCCACTCATGGTTTTAATAGTGGGACTTGGAATGGGTGCTTTGTTTGAAAA
>MAAG01000113.1 GCA_002163065.1 Arcobacter sp. 31_11_sub10_T18 | reverse complement strand
TAATGGAGCTTCGTATATTTATGGGGCACAAAAAGGCGCAAGTCCAGTAGATATTGTACAACTGGATACAAAACTAGAATATTTTGCAAAAATTACAATAGAAAATGGCTTTAAAGAATCAGCAAATATTCCAGGAGCAGGAGCTGCAGGAGGCATGGGTTTTGCATTTATAAGTTTTTTAAACTCAACTTTACAACCTGGTATTCAATTGATTTTAGAACAAGTACAATTAAAAGAAAAAATAAAAAATGCAAACTTTCTCATCACAGGAGAAGGAAAAATTGATCAGCAATCCTCCATGGGAAAGGTTATTGATGGTATTGGAGCCTTATGTAAAGCTCATAATATTCCTTGTATTGCATTAACTGGGAATTCCAAAGAATCCAATACAGATGTACATCGAAAAGGAGTCTCATGTGTCTTTTCCATTCTAAATTCACCTATGTCTTTAGAAAAAGCCATGGATAAACAAACAGCACTTAATTCAATGAAACAAAAAAGTGAACAAGTCTTTCGACTTATTTCAAGTTTACATCAAACAAACCAATCAAATCAAAAAGTGAGAATTAATGAATAAAAATACAAAAATCATAGCAACTCTAGGGCCCAAAAGTGATACCGTAGAAATAATAGAGGGACTAATTCAAGCTGGCGCGAATATGTTCCGACTTAATTTTTCACATGGAAGTCATAAGTACCATTTACAAACCTTAAGAAATATTAGAACAGCGATGAAAAACTTAAATACAACCGTTGCAGTTTTACAAGATATCTCAGGACCAAAAGTTCGAATAGGAGATTTAACCAAAGACTTCAATTTAGAAAAAAATGATGAAATAACTTTTGTAAAAGAAACCACTATTGGATACAAAAAAGAAAAGTCAAAATATATTGTTTCTATTAATTATCCAGAACTTCTTGATAAAGTAAAAGTGGGTGAATTTATTTATTTATATGATGGAACAATCAGAGCAAAAGTTATTCAAACGGGCCTCGAAGTTGTTGCACAGATACAGAATAATGGAATACTGGGTTCACGAAAAGGAATCAATTTCCCAAATACAGTTATTGATATTGATGTGATTACACTAAAAGATGAAGAAGATATTGCTTGGGGAGTTATCAATAAAGTTGACTTTTTTGCAATCTCTTTTGTTCAAAAGAAAACTGATATGCAAAAAGCAAGAAGCTTATTAAAAGGCTATAAGGGAAAACTGATTGCCAAAATTGAAAAATTTGATGCAGTTGAAAACATAGATGAGATTTTAGAAGAAAGTGATGGACTAATGGTTGCACGTGGAGATTTGGGAATTGAAGTGCCCTACTATGATGTTCCAACCATTCAAAAAACACTAATTAAAAAAGCAAATGCTGTCTCGAAACCGGTTATTACTGCAACTCAAATGTTATTGTCCATGACTATCAATGAAAGAGCAACAAGAGCAGAAATCTCAGATGTAGCCAATGCAGTATTAGATGGAACAGATGTGGTGATGCTTTCAGAAGAAAGTGCCATTGGAGAGAATCCTATAAATGTAGTACAAACCATGAAAAATATCATTTCAAAAACAGAAGAAATTTATAACTATAACAAACAATATAAGATGGATTATTTAGACCAGTTTGATGTTATCCAAGCAACAACCACAAAACTAGCTGATGACATTGATGCAAAAGGTATTTTAGCCTTAACGTCTTCGGGACAGAGTGCCATTAGAATGTCAAGATATAGACCAAAAACTCCTATTTTAACCTTTACCCATGAAAAAGAAGTATTAAGTTCCCTTGCCATTGCATGGGGAGTTAATCCAATAGCTACGGTTAAAAAAGGAGCCAATATGATTTCTAAGATGTTAAAACATTTAGACGAAAAAGGTTTACTAGATTATGAGGGTCCCTATATTGCAACAATAGGTTATCCAGTAGGTGTTCCTGGAAGTACCAACATCATTAAAATCTTAAATGAAAATGAAATCAAATACTACTTGAATGAGCGATAAAATAACGTTTATCAAGAAGCTTTGAAATTTTAGAAAAGGAGTGTATTAAGCAGTAAATTAAACTAGGTTGTATCAAAAACAGGTATTAGAAACAAACATAAAAAAGGAAGAATATGAAAGTTAAAAATATAGCATTAGCGACAGTAG
>MAAG01000159.1:207-2140 GCA_002163065.1 Arcobacter sp. 31_11_sub10_T18 | reverse complement strand
AATGAAACCTACATTTTAGTTGTTGGTGGAATTGGAAGAAATCAAACTGAGGCTATCTTGCCCTTTATATACGAAAACTTTGAAATAAATAAAACCATTAACATTGGTATTGCTGGTTCTAAAGATAAAAGTATTAAATTGGGAAGTTTATTTTGTGTGAATCACGTATTAAATGGTATTCCTAGAACAACAATTACCACTGTAGATGCACCTTTAGATGATAGCAGTTTATTAGAAACTACTTTAGTAGATATGGAAGCAGATAGTTTTCTTAGAGTATCTAAAAAGTATTTATCTCAAAAGGATATTTATGTATTTAAAGTTGTTTCTGATTATTTAAGTAAAAATATACCTGACAAAAGTTTTGTGTATAACAGTATAAAAAAATCAATAGCAAAATGGGAAATTGTGATATAATTACACATGACTGTAAATAATTCAAACACTGATTTTTATAAATATTATGCTCAACCCACAAATATGTATAAAAAGATATCCAGTCATGAGAAAATTTTTACAAAAGACTTATCAGAAGCTGATAAGTTCTCAAAAACAAAGCCTTTAAATCTTTCCGAAAAAGCCATAGAGCTTGGTAAACCAGAAAGTACCGCTACTCAGTTAACTAAAGGTGTTGTAAAACAAAATCAAACCTTTCAATTTAAGGAATCTGTTGCTAATAAAGATGAAGATGCTATGGTAAAACATGTTATGCAACAATTGATTGCAAAAGCATTTATTAGCCATGCGGCAATTATTAGAAGCAGCCATGAACAAAAAGGTGATAGACAAGAAAGTGCAAAATAATATATGAAACAAAATTACGAAGAAAAATTTATAACAAATATAGAGAATACAAATTACGCCAGCTTGTCTACAGGACATCAAGTTTTTTTCAAAACCATAGCTTTCCAATATCAATTTTCATTTCAAGAGTTAAAACAACTTATTGATTTTACAATTGATTTTAAAATGTGGAATGAAAAAGATATTGTTGAAATATTCAAAAATGAGTATGCAAACAGAAAAATGGCATTTAATCATATAAGGGATGTTTGGAATGAGTTAAAAAGTAAACCCAATACTTATGATACTTTTGATAAGTCAAGTTATTCAGACAAAAGAAAAATCACTTTTGAAAAAATAGAAAAAGAAACCTTGTCTTTAGGTGCCTGTCCCGTGGCAAGTCCCAATACAAGATGCTGTAACTTAATGACGTTAGATTCTGTTGAGAGCTGCGGTTTTGACTGTTCTTATTGCTCGATACAATCTTTTTATAATCAAAATAAAGTTGCTTTTGATGTGAACTTTGCTCAAAAATTAAAAAATCTTAAACTTGATCCCAATGAAACTTATCATATAGGAACAGGACAATCTTCTGATTCTTTAATGTGGGGAAATAAAGAAGGTATCTTAGATGCTCTTTTTGATTTTGCACGAAGTAATCCCAATGTTATTTTAGAGTTTAAAACAAAATCAAATAATATTTCTTATTTTCTAGAAAATGAAGTACCCTCAAACATCATTTGTACTTGGTCTTTAAATACACCTGTGATTATCGAAAATGAAGAACACTTAACTGCAAAACTTCACCAAAGAATAGGAGCTGCTAGAAAATTGGCCGACAAAGGAGTCTTAGTAGGATTTCATTTTCATCCAATTGTACAGTACGAAAACTATTTAGAAGACTACAAAGAAGTCTATGAAACTTTGATTAATACTTTTGACTCTAAAGAAGTAGTTTTGGTTTCTATGGGAACACTTACATTTATTAAACCTGTGATTCAAAAATTAAGAAGCAGAGATTTTAAAAGTAAAATTCTGCAAATGTCTTTTGTTGATGCTAATGGGAAAGCTTCTTATGATTTAAAAGCTAAAAAAGAGATGTTTAAATCTGCTTATGACAGTTTTAAAGCTTGGCATAAAGATGTTTATT
>MAAG01000159.1:0-143 GCA_002163065.1 Arcobacter sp. 31_11_sub10_T18 | reverse complement strand
CAATCAAATGGAAATGATGATGAAAATGGCTTATGAAAATAAAATAAATCAAAAGAGAATATAATGTTAGCAGATATGACAAATTTTATAGTTGATACCGTTGGCTCATTAGGATATATGGGAATATTTTTTATGATGTTTTT
>MAAG01000121.1 GCA_002163065.1 Arcobacter sp. 31_11_sub10_T18 | reverse complement strand
ATACCTGTCACATTTGCACTATCATATTCATAGATAAAAAAGGGTACATCCGCACCAACTTTTAAGCCCATCCGAGCCAATCTATCTTTTGAATAATTTAAATCAAATACTTCATTTGCTAAAATTAAAAAAGCAGCTGCATTAGAACTACCCCCACCAAGACCTGCACACTCAGGGATATTTTTTTCGACTTTGATTGAATATACTCTAAAATAGGCATCAATCTTTGGACAATTATTTCGCAGGGCTAAAAAAGCTTTATAAATTGTATTTTTTTTTGTTTCGCAGCCAAATTCACCAATAAGATTAAAATCGTTGATTTCATTATTAGGCAGAAAAGTAATAGTATCATACAGGTTTTTAACGCGCACAAATCTTGAGACAAGTTCATGATAGTTATCTCGTTTACCAGCAATTTTTAAAAAAATATTTACTTTGGCATAAGATTTGATATTAAATTTTTTAATCAAAGTTTTACCTTATTTAATAAATATGAAACTTTTTCATTTTTCACTAAAATTATACTAAAAAAGTCATCAAACTTTATTAGATATTCGCCCTCTTCTTTTTTTTCTAAATAAGAAATATCAATCTTTTTACCAAATTCTATCCACTCTTTAGAACCTGTGTAAACATTGTCTTCAACATCTAAATACTCTAAAGGATTTAACTCTTTTTCATTCTCAAAATAGAACTCTCCCTCATTAAGTCTATCAAGAGAACTTAAAGTACCAACTGCATTTAAGTTCGTAACTAACACTTGAGCAAGACTTCTTATATAAGAGCCTTCACTCACACTTGATTCAAAAGTTATAAAAGGATGTCTATAAGAAATGAACTTAATGTCGTATACATGCATAGTAGAAGGTTTCATTTTAATTTCACGACCTTCTCGTGCCAATTCATAAGCTCTTATCCCATCAATCTTTTTTGCACTGTAGATAGGAGGAGTATAGGTAATATCTCCTCTTAATTTTTCAAGTTCATTTTTTATATCTTCCAGTTTCACTTTATCAGCAGTTTCTATAGAAGTTACATTTTCAATATCCCCAGATAAACTGGAAGTACCCAACCACAAAGTTGCACGATATGTTTTAGGAACTTTTTTCAAAAACCTAAACAGTTTCGTATACTGTCCAAAAGCAGTTATCAAACACCCTTTTGCAAAAGGGTCTAAAGTACCAGAAAATCCAGCTTTTTTCACCTTAAATTTTCTCTTAATTCTTTTTAGATAAAAGTTCGAGCTTATAAAAATAGGTTTTTTAATGACAAATAATCTATTAGGTTCTTGTTGTTTCAATTTATTCCAATGTTTTGATTTATATGTATTGTAAATATAGAGGAGAAAGTGTTAGATTTTGTTCTAAATCAAGGCGAAGTTATAAATTTTAGAGGAGTGTACATCCAGTACACGACGACAAAATTTATAACTTCAACGCAGAGATAGGATAAAAGCTAAGGCTTTATCCCTATATTTTAAATTTTTTCGACGAAAGAGGATAGAATATCTCTCTTAGTTCCCCCAAAGTTAATAGTTAACTTGGACTCTTTTCCTACTTTCATAATTTTTTGGACTCTACCCATTCCAAAAATCTTATGTTTTACAAGATCCCCTTTTTTATAACCACTACTTCTTTCAATTTTTAGGCTTCCTTTTACAAGTCCTGATTCACTTAAAAATCTACTCTTAAGAAGACTGGCTCGTTTTCCTTTGTAAAATCTACTGTGTACAAAACTAACTGTCAGTTCATCCATAGCTCGAGTAAAAGAGACATAACCCAGTCTTCGCTCTTCTTCTATATCACTACCATCTCCAACAAGAGGAAAGAATCCTTCTTCCATACCAATAATAAAAAGATGTTTATATTCTAAACCTTTACTGGCATGTATACTCATCATTGAAACAGCTTCATTTCCCATTTCATCTTGTTCACTTGCTAAGGCTACTTCATTTAAAAAGTCTTCCAGTCCCAAATGACCATTGGAAATGAAATAATCTCTGAGATATCCATAAAACTCATCAATATTAGCTTGTCGCTCAACTCCATCAGGAACATTGTCATATGAAGCTCTAAAGTCAAAGGTATCTTCAAAATTATCTAGGAATCTCATCTTTGATTCACGGATTATATCCCTTAAGTCTAGAATAGAAGCGATAAAAACCTTTAGTGTTCTTGCATTTTTCTTTCCAACAATAACTGCCAATTCCTCAGGAGTAGAATTATCTATTAATTTAAAAATAGGCACTCCTGAATTATTTGAGTGGGCATCTAATTTATCAACGGTTGTTTTACCAATTCCACGTTTGGGTTTATTGACGATTCTTTTAAATGAAAAATTATCATTTTTATTTGTCAGAACTCTAAAATAAGCAATAAGATCTTTAACTTCAGCTCTTTCGTAAAACTTCATACCACCAACTAGTTTGTATGAAATTTTAGCTTTGTTGAAACCTTCTTCAAGCGAACGACTGAGAGCATTTACTCTAAATAAAATTGCAATATCGCGTGCACTTTCACCCGAATTGATTAACTTATGTATATCTTCTGCAATTTTTCTTGTTTCTTCATTTTCATCATGTGATTCATAGACTTTAACTGAATTACCCTTTTGTCTGGTTCCTTCAAGTTTTTTGCCTAATCTATCACGGTTATGATCGATTAATTGATTGGCATGATCTAAGATAGTATGGGTTGAGCGATAATTTTTTTCCAGTTTAACTACTTTTGTGTCTTTGAAATTTTGTGGAAAATTCAAAATATTTTTAATAGTTGCACCTCTCCAACCGTATATAGATTGGTCATCATCACCCACTACACATAAATTATTATGAGTTGAACACAATGTTCTTAAAAGTTTGTCTTGTAATTCATTGGTATCCTGGTACTCATCTACCATAATATATTGGTATTTTTCACTGGTTTCTTTGGCTAAGGCTGTGTTTTCACTAAGAATTTTATAGGGTAATAAAAGAAGATCATCAAAATCAACCAAATTATTTTCTCTTAAATAATTTTCATATTTTTCATATACATCTGCAATTTGTTGATAAAGTTTTAATTCTGCCGCTTTTTTTGCCATCTCTGGTGTTAAAATTGAGTTTTTGTATTTTGAAATTTCACTTGCCACTAAGGCTGTAGTTAATTCTTTATTCATAGATCTTAAAATTCTTTTTTTATCATCTGTATCAATAATTACAAAATTGTTTTTACGTCCCAATCTATCCATATGAAATTTCAAAAACAATAATCCAAACTTATGAAAAGTACATAACAATGGCATGGTAGCCATATCATCTCGAATCATAGAAAATGCACGTTCACGCATTTCCCGTGCTGCTTTATTGGTGAAGGTTAGTGTTAAAATAGAAGCTGGATCTATTCCTATTGAAATTAAGTATGCGAGCCTACTTGTAACAGTTTTTGTTTTTCCACTTCCTGCACCTGCAAGGATTAGTAGTGAACCATCAATATGTGTTGCCGCATCTTGTTGCGAATCGTTCAGTGATAATAAAAAGTTTTCAGACATTTTGTTCTCCATATAAATAATATTATATCTAAAGTTTGATAAATCTATATCTTGCAAATAGTGCAAGAATAATTTTTCATTTTTTATAATTAAAGCTTATTAATTTTTGAGCATTGACAAATATAAAAAATATTTTGTAATATAAGTATTTCTTATGTAATAATATATTATTATTTGGTATTAAAATAAAAAAAGGCTGGATAAATGCTCACAGACTTCGCAAAACTAGAAACCTTTTTAACTGTTGTTAGAGAAAAATCTTTCTCTAAAGCTTCATCAAAATTGGGTATCTCCCAACCTGCGGTTACACAACAAATGAAATTTATTGAAGACTACTTAGACACAAAAGTAGTTGATCGTAAAAAAAATGGTATCAAACTAACTAAAGAAGGACAGCTTCTTTATAATATTGCACAAAAAATTGAAAAATGTGTCTCAAGTTCTGAAAAAGATTTATTAAAAATTATGAATAAAGATGTCACTTTTATATTTTCGGCTTCTTTTATTATAGGAAATTATATTTTGCCAAAATTCCTAAATAAATTAAAAGCCGATATTCACAATGACGTAAGTATCAAAGTATGTGATTGTGTAGATGCCATAAATGATCTTGTGGAAAAAAAAGTTGATATAGCTCTAGTTGAAGAGTTAATACCAAATGAAAATGTGATTTATCGAGAATGGATTGAAGATGAGTTGGTTCTGTTTTCAAATCAGCAATTACCAGCAAGAGTCAAATCAAAGGATTTACTCAGGTTTAAGTGGGTTTGTAGACCTCAAGACACTCAGACCAGAGATATGTTCAAAGAAACCTTAGAATGTGAAGATATGCCCAACTGTGATGATTTTGAAATCACAAGTGAAGCAACTTCTTCAACAGCCATCATTCAAACTATTTTACATGCGCCAAAAGAAAATGAGCAGACTGTTTCCATTGTATCAAGAAACGCAATCGATGGATTAGTTAAAAGTGAAGTATTATTTGAATCTAGAATTGGTTCACAAAAAATGACCAACAAACTTTATATTGCATATAGAAAAGATAGAAAACATGATGCATTTATTGAAAACGTAGTAGATTATCTTATAAAAATAAAATAAAAAGAGAGGTTATATTAGTCTTAGTAATATAACCCTACTTTTAATAGAGCTTTTCTTATATTTAACATCTGTTGATGTTTATTTTTACACCACATAGGTGAAAGTAAACTTGGATCATCAATTCCCGCTGTCATTCTTTGTACAGAAATATTATCAGGTAATTTTTGTATTGACTTCACTACTGTATCTACATATAACTCTTCAGTAATGGGTATAAAGTTTCCTCTTTTATAATCTTTGGTTAACATGGTGTTTTTCACCACATATAAAGGATGGAATTTAATTGAGTCGATGTTAAGTTCAAGTGTTTGTCTTAAACTTTCCATCATCATTTCTTGCGTTTCATTAGGCAGACCATAAATTAAATGACCACAGACTTTTAAACCTTTTTGTTTGGTTTTAATAATCCAGTCTTTCATACTAGAACAATCATGTCCTCTGTTGATTTCCTCTAGGGTAATATCATAAAAAGATTGTATCCCATACTCAACCCAGATTTCTTTATCTTTAGATAAATCAGCTAAATAATCTAAAATTTCATCTGTCACACAGTCTGTTCGCGTTCCAATACTTAGTCCAATAACATTATCAAATTCCAAAGCTCTTTCATACAGAGCTTTTAATGTGGCCATAGGAGCATAAGTATTTGTAAAAGATTGAAAATATACGATGAATTTTCCAACCCCAAACTTTTTTTCCAATTTATTTTTAGTTGCTAAAAATTGAACTTCTAATTGTTTAAGTTGTTCATTTAAATATGGGTTCTCTGGTTTACTTGGATGTAATTTAAAAGTTGGTTTTTTCTTTTGTAAGTTTGGGCTAAAAGAGTCGTTCTCACAGAAAGTACATCCACCTTTAGCCACAGTACCATCGATATTGGGACAGGTAAACCCACTAATACTAATAGGTATTTTATATACTTTTTCTCCAAATTTATTTTTGAAGTACCTACCTATTGTGAATACGGGTTTTGTTTTATTAGATCCTGTCATTTTTTTATTCATGATTATATAAAATAGTCTCCATTAAAACTCTCTAATGCATAATTGAATTCATTTCCAATCGCACCTGTTAAATCTTCAAGTGATAAGAACTCCAAAGAATCAGCTCCAATATATTCACATAATTCATCTTTTGTCATACGTGAACTAATCAATTCTTCTTTTGTAGGTGTATCTATTCCATAAAAACAAGGAAATTTAATTTCTGGACTGGCTACTCTAAAATGCACTTCTTTAGCACCTGCATTTTTAAGCATTCGAACAATTCTTTTACTGGTAGTTCCTCGTACAATTGAGTCATCAATAACAAATAAAGATTTTCCTTCAATCAGAGATCTCATTGGGCTAAGTTTCATTCGAACTTTAACATCTCTCATTTCTTGAGTTGGTTCGATAAAAGTTCTTCCCACATAGTGATTTCTAATAATTCCATACTCAAAAGGTACTCCACATTGTGCTGCATAACCAAGGGCAGCTGGAACTCCAGAATCGGGAACGGGAACAACCATATCAGCTATTACCCCTGAATTGGTATCATTCTTAGCTAAGGCTTTTCCCATTCTCTCACGTGTTCTGTAAACATTTTTACCATTTACTTCACTATCTGGTCTTGAAAAATAAACATATTCAAAAGCACAAGGTCTAAAATCTGGTTCAAATAATTGCGTTGATTCCATTCCATCTTTTGAGAAAATCACCATTTCTCCTGGTTCTACATCTCTTACAAACTCAGCATCTAGTAAATCAAAACTACATGTTTCACTGGCAACAATATATCCACCAGACTTTAATTTCCCAATAGACAATGGTCTAATACCATATCTATCTCTTATAACAAATTGTTTGGTTCTACTTTGAATAATAAAACAATATGCACCTTTTATAGCATCTAATGATTCAATGATTCTATCTTTTAAACACTCAGCTTTACTTCTAGCAATTAAATGGATCAGGTTTTCAGTATCCATATCTGTTCTAAAAATAGAACCCTGATCAATTAAATCTTGTCGAACTTCATCTTTATTAATTAAATTTCCATTATGTACAATGGCCATTTCACCTAGTTTATACTTAGCAATAAGTGGCTGTGCATCTAAAACGGAATCGTTTCCTGCAGTTGAGTATCTATTGTGTCCAATAGCCATATCTCCTTGTAAAACATCAAGTGCTTTATCAGTAAATACCTTACTCACCAAGCCTCTCTCTTTAATCATATGAATCTTACCATTGGCACTACTACTAATACCCGTTGCTTCTTGACCTCTATGTTGCATTGCAAATAAAGCAATTGAAGCTAACCTTGAAGCATTTTCATTTCCATAAATTCCGACTATTGCACACATTTATTTTACCTTGTAAAAAAACAAAAAGTGAAATGTGATGGCTAAACGAAGAAAATCGTCTCTTCACTTAGTCAAAATATCTTTTTGTTTTAGTTTTTTTTATTTTATTTAGTTAATTCTTATAGCCCAAGACAATCATTGATTGAATAAAGACCTGGTTCTTGATTTACTAACCATTTCGCTGATTTAATTGCACCTTTAGAAAAAGTATTTCTAGAAGTTGCTGTATGATGTAACTCTATAAATTCACCATCATTATAAAGCCCAACAGTATGTCGACCTACAATGTCTCCACCTCTTAAACTCATTACACCAATTTCGTCTTTAGTTCTTGCACCAATATCCCCATCTCTTCCGCTAACACGAACGGCATCAAGGTCTAAATCTCTAGCATGTGCAGCATGCTCAGCAAGAGTAAGTGCTGTTCCAGAAGGTGAATCAACTTTATATCTATGGTGTTGTTCAACAACTTCACAATCAAAGTCTCGTAATGCTTTGCTTGCCAAACTTACAAGTTTATTTAAAACAGCAACTCCAAGGCTCATATTTGAAGCATACAAAACAGGAACTTTTTTGCTGGCTTCCAATAAAAGATTTTGTTGATGTTTGTTAAATCCTGTTGTTGCAATTACCAATGGTTTTGTTCCACCATTTTCAACAACTTCTTTTAACAAAGTCTCAGTAGCTGCTGGTGCACTAAAGTCAATAATTACATCAGAAGCTTCCATAAATGTTGTCATATCATTGGTTACAATAGTACCTTCTGGTACAGGTTTTTTTAAAGTATCAAATACATGACAAGCACATAATTTTGTTTCTTCATCCACACCTAGATCATCAATTAATAATGACCCAACTCTACCAGTACTTCCTAAAATTCCTACATTTAACATATATTATCCTACGTACTCAATGATATTAATCGCCGCAGTTGAACCATCACCTGCTGCACATACAACTTGTTTAGCTGCTTCAATTCGAACATCACCTGCAGCATATACACCAGGAGTTGAAGTTCTCATTCCAATATCAACAATAATTTCACCTTGTTTATTCACATCACAAAGGAAAGATCCATCATCTTGTTTAAAAGAATCATTTAAAACATCTCGTCCAACAAATACAAAAACACCTGGTACGTCAAATTGTTTTAACTCACCTGATTCTTTTGATTTAACAATTAAACCAGTAACACCCATATTATCACCAAGAATTTCTTCAACAGTAACATTTGTTACTTCTTCTATATTCTCAGCTTTTTTCATATGTTCAATGGTTGAAGGTGCAGCTCTATATGTATCTCGTCTATGAATTAAATAAACTTTTGAACACATTTTTGATAAATATACTGCTTCTTCTAAAGCGGTATCTCCTCCACCAATAACTGCAACTTCTTTTCCTTTATAGAAAAAACCATCACAAGTAGCACAAGTAGAAACACCTCGTCCAAATAATTTATTTTCACCAGGTATTCCAGCACGTCTAGGCACTGAACCCGTTGCAAGTAAAACTGATTTTGCTTCTTGGATTTTTCCATCTGCAGTTTTAATGTTGAAAGTATTTCCATTTTTAGTTACTTGAGAAACTTCATTCATCTCATGTTTTAAGCCAAATCGTTTACACTGTTCTGGCCAGTCTTCCATAAGTGCCATTCCTGTCACAACTTCAATTTGTCCTGGATAGTTTTCTATTTCAGAAGACGTAGTAATTTGCCCACCGGGCATACCCATTTCAAACATAGTTACGTTATTAAGACCACCTCTAGTTGCATAAAGTCCTGCAGTTAAACCAGCAGGTCCTCCACCGATAATTGCTAAATCCAACATATGAATTCCTTGTGTTATTTTAAGGGCACAATAATACTCAAAATTTATTAAGGTTAAGGTTAATTAAAAAAATATACTATTTAATATTAAGGTACGATTTACAATAGAGAAATATGCAATTACTTCAAAGAGATAAAAGGCAGATAACTGCCTTTTTTATATGTGATGGTTAATTTTGTCAGACAAAGCTTGTTTAGAACTAGCTCCCACAACTTGGTCAACTATTTCACCATCTTTCATGATTAAAATTGTTGGAATTGATCTAATCCCATATTTTACAGCAAGGTCTTGTTGTTCGTCCGTATTAACTTTACAAATATTAGCTCGACCATCAAAGTCTTGTGCCAATTCATCAATAATAGGAGCAACCATTCGACAAGGTCCACACCAAGGTGCCCAAAAGTCCACCAAAGAAACGCCGCTATTTACAGTTCCTTCAAAATTATCATTTGTAAGCTCTATATATTTACCCATCCCCAATTCCTTGTAATTTAGTTTGCATTTAAGTATAAAAAATTATACAGACTTAACCTTAAATCTTCTGTAACCAAAAAGTTAAACTTTTTTCTAAAAAAATTATAAATATCGTATTAATTAGTTATGAATATACTTTTGGATAAAATTTATGCCTTAAAATGCAACATATGTCCATACATTCAATGTTTGGCATAGGGTTGTGAAATTCTATTATATGGATATTTAACATGGATATTAGACAAGAATATTTAGATTTTTTTGAAAATAAAGGACATGAAGTAATTTCTTCAATGCCATTGGTTCCAGATGACCCATCTTTACTGTTTGTAAATGCAGGTATGGTTCAATTTAAAGATATATTTACAGGTGCAGTTCCAAGACCTAGTAACCCTCGAGCTACGAGTTGTCAACTTTGTATCAGAGCAGGTGGGAAACACAATGATTTAGAAAATGTAGGATATACAGCACGTCATCATACACTTTTTGAGATGTTGGGTAACTTTTCTTTTGGAGAATACTTTAAAAAAGATGCCATAGCGTATGCTTGGGAATTTATTACAGTTAACTTAGAACTTCCAGTTGATAAATTGTGGGTTACTATTCATGACAGTGATGATGAAGCCTATGAGTTATGGCAACAACATGTGGATGTTAGTAGAATCAAACGCTTCGGAGACAAAGACAATTTCTGGTCTATGGGTGATACAGGAGCATGTGGTCCATGTAGTGAAATATTCTACGATCAAGGTGCTGAACATTTTAATACTGAAGAAGACTACTTAGGTGGTGAAGGTGATAGATTTTTAGAAATCTGGAATCTTGTATTTATGCAATATGAAAAAGACAAAAGTGGAACACTAAATCCACTTCCAAAACCTTCAATTGACACGGGGATGGGTCTTGAGCGAGTAATTGCCATCAAAGAAGGCGTTTTAAATAACTTTGATTCTTCAAATTTTCAACCACTCATCAAAAAAGTAGAAGAACTTACTTCAAAAACTCATATTCCTGAAACAATTGGAAGTTATAGAGTTATTGCAGATCACTTAAGAGCAACTGTATTTATGCTATCCCAAGGTATATTATTTGATAAAGAAGGTCGAGGTTATGTTCTGCGAAGAATTTTAAGAAGAGCTGTACGACATGGTTACTTATTGGGTTTAAGAAAACCATTTATGGCAAAATTGGTTGATACTTTATGTGATATTCTGGGATACCACTATACAGAACTAGTGGAAAAAACTTCTTATATTAAAGAACAGTTAACTCTTGAAGAAGATAGATTTTTCAAAACAATTGCAAGTGGAATGGCACTTTTTGAAGAAGAATTACCACATACTAAGGGTAAATTCTCAGGAGAGGTTGCTTTTAAACTTTATGATACTTTTGGTTTTCCTTTAGACTTAACACAAGATATGTTAAGAGAAAAAAACCTTGAAGTTGATAATGCAAAATTTGATGAACTTATGAATGCACAAAGAGCCAAAGCAAAAGCTGCTTGGAAAGGGAGTGGAGATAGTTCAAGTGAAGGTGACTTTAAAAACTTACTTGAAAAGTATGAAATCAATAAATTTATTGGCTACAAAAACATCACTTCTACTTCTATGATTGTGGCACTTCTAGATGAAAACTTCAAAGAAGTTGATACTATAGAAGAAGGTCAAAGTGGCTGGGTTATGCTAGATGAGTCACCATTTTATGCACAAAGTGGTGGTCAAGCAGGTGACATTGGGGTTATAGAAGGTAATAATCATGTGGTTACTGTTGAAGACACGCAAAAGTTTTATGGTCTTAACCTATCTAAGATAAAAGTTGATTTGGCAAGTTTATCAAAAGGTGATACCGTTGACGCGATTGTTGTAAATAGATATGAAGTTGCAAAACATCACAGTGTTACTCACTTACTTCAAACGGCTTTAAAAATGGTTCTAGGAGATAATGTTTCACAAGCTGGATCACTAAATGATATTTCTAGATTAAGATTTGACTTTACTTATCCAAAAGCTATGAGCAAAGATCAACTTGATGAAGTTGAAGATTTAGTAAATACTATGATTGTTCGTGGTTTGGATGGTGATATTCAAGAGTTACCTATTGAAGAAGCTAAAAAAAGTGGTGCAATTGCCATGTTTGGTGAAAAGTACGGTGATGTTGTTAGAGTTGTTAATTTTGGAGATATTTCAGTTGAATTTTGTGGGGGAACTCATGTAAAAAACACTTCTGATATTGGAAGTTTTTATATTATCAAAGAAAGTGGAGTAAGTGCTGGAGTTCGTCGAATTGAAGCAGTATGTGGATTAAGTGCCATTAATTACACAAAAGATATTATTAACAAAATGCACGAAGTTACAAGTGAAGTTAAAAATAATGATGCTGTTTTGGGTATCAAAAAACTAAAAGAGCAAATTAAAGATTTAAAAAATCAATTAAATGAAGCTCATAGTCAAACAGCAGCACCGGTTAATGAAACAATGATTGGTGATGTTAAAGTAGTTGTTGATGTTATCAAAAATGGTGATATCAAAAAAATCATTGATGATTTAAAAAATGGCAATGATAAAGTAGCAGCATTACTTTTACAAGCCAAAGGTGAAAAAGTAATGATGGTTGCAGGAAGTAAAAATACCAACATCAAAGCTGGTGATTGGATCAAAAATATTGCTCCTATTGTTGGTGGAGGTGGTGGAGGTCGTCCTGACTTTGCACAAGCTGGTGGAAAAGACGTGAGTAAAATTGAGGAAGCTAAAACAGCAGCTTTAATTTACGCACAAGAAAACTTATAAAATAAACCATGAAAGAGTTATTTTTACAAGTTCCAGCACTGATTGTTTTTTTGCATGTAATAAGTGCTGTAATTTGGGTGGGAGGAATGATAGCAATCAGATTTGCTGTCCATTACTCTATGCAAAATATACTTGAACCTAAAATCAAGCTGGGTCGTACCTTAGAAAATCTGAAGAGATTTTTTAATATGCTACTTCCTTTTATTGCCCTACTTTTAATCACTGCTCTTATCTTAATCTTTGGCTTAGAATTTAAAGATACACCTTTAAATAAATTTGTACACATGAAAGAAAGTATATGGATAGCAATGACACTCATATACATAACTGTTTATGTAAAAAGAAATAAAGCCCAGAAAGCTTTTGATGAGGAAGATTTTAAAGAAGCTAAAAAACAACTTGCACCAATTGCTAAAATATATATTCCATTAAATATTTTCTTGGGATTAGTTGCTATTTATTTAGGAGTAACTCTTAGAGGATTTTAATCCTTAACATTTGGTTAGCACCTTTTTGAAACTCGTAGTTGGTTTTTACGATTTTGGTTTCATATCCCCTATCATTTAGTATCCTTATTATAGGGTCTAAATGTATAGATTTTTGATTATTCAAATCAACTATTGGAAATATTCGAACTTCATCTTTTGAGATTTCACACATCTGCAAAATAGATTTTTTATGAAATTCTAAATCAAAGTTATTGCTGTACAAAAATAAGAAATGGGATGAAAGGACTAAATCAAAACTATTCTTTTCAAAAGAAAGTTTTGGTAATTCTTCATAAACATATCTACCTTCTTCTTTTCCATTAACAAAATCTTCTAAAAAAGTATTCATAGCACTTAACCGAACTTGAACCAATTCATCTACATCTTTAATATCATCCCAAATAAAATCTGCCTTATTAAGTCTAAGTTGCTCACTTACAATTAGGGAAGTTTCTTCAATTCTTTGTTGTATCTCATCTTTAGAAAACTGATAGATGGGATCAACAGAAATATGTTTGACTCCTTTAATACTCAGTTCTTGATTGAAACTTGAAGGTCCATCTCCACAACCCAAAATCTTTGAATTTAAATTAGAAGAAGATAATAAAAACATTTTTCGATACTCTTCTAAATTTCTGCCCCAAGGTACAATATTTTCTAGTTTCAAAATTTCTCCTATGTATTAGTCATATGAAATAGAATTGGATTATATATAAAAAATATTAATTTATTGATT
>MAAG01000152.1 GCA_002163065.1 Arcobacter sp. 31_11_sub10_T18 | reverse complement strand
TTTTGTATCCACCAAATGATGCATGAGATGGATATAAGTGATAACAATTCACCCATACTCGTCCAGCTTCAATACCTCTACTCATACTATGTAATTGATGAGCATCTCTTGACCAAACACCAGAACCCAATCCATACATAGTATCATTAGCAATTTCTAGTGCTTCAGCTTCATCTTTAAAAGTAGTCACTGCAAGAACTGGTCCAAAAATTTCTTCTTGAAAGATTCTCATTTTATTGTGGCCTTTAAAAATGGTTGGTTTAATATAATAACCACCTGGATGAGCAGGGTTTTTATACTCTTCACCACCAATTAAACACTCAGCTCCTTCTTCTTTACCAATTCTAATATAATCTAAGATTTTTTCTTTTTGATTAGATGAAACTTGTGCACCCATCATCGTTGTTGGATTTAAAGGATCACCCATTACAATTGCTTCAACTCGCTCTAATACTCTTTTCATAAATGGTTCATAAATTGATTCTTGAATCAATGCTCGTGATGGACAAGTACAAACTTCACCTGAGTTAAATGCAAATAGTACTAACCCTTCAATTGCTTTATCAAAAAACTCATCATCCGCATCCATGATTGATTCAAAGAATACATTTGGAGATTTTCCACCAAGTTCCAGTGTTGAAGGAATAATATTTTCTGTTGCATACTGCATGATTAATTGTCCAGTTGTAGTCTCCCCTGTAAACCCAACTTTTTTAACATCTGGATGAGTTGCCAGTACTTTACCAATAACTGCACCTGGGCCATTTACAATATTAATAGTTCCAGCTGGAAGTACATCTTGAATAGCTTCCATAAGTAATAAAATTGACATAGGTGTTGGACCTGCTGGTTTTAAGACAACACAATTTCCAGCAGCCAAGGCAGGTGCCAATTTCCATGCAGCCATTAGAAGTGGGAAGTTCCAAGGAATAATTTGTGCCACAACACCAAGAGGTTCATGAATTTCTTGAGAAATTGTTTCTGGATCTAAATCAGCAACTGCACCTGATTCACCTCTAATTACTGCGGCAAAATATCTAAAGTGATCAATTACTAAAGGAAGATCCGCTGCAAGTGTTTCCCTTACTGCTTTACCATTATCTAAAGTATCTGCAATTGCAAGTCTTTCCATGTTTGCTTCAATTGCATCAGCAACTTTATTTAACATAACACTTCTCTCAACTACAGTTGAACTTTTAAAAGATTCAAATGCTTTAGACGCTGCAGCAACTGCTAGATTGATATCTTCTGCAGATGACTTTGGAATTCTCGTGAGAGGTAATCCATCAACTGGTGAAAGATTTTCTGAATAATTTCCATTTGTTGGAGCTACCCATTTTCCTCCAATAAAGTTCTCATATTGAGCTTTAAATTGTGGTCTTGCTAGTGGTAAAACTTTTTCTTGTGTTGACATTTGTATTCCTTTAATTTTTTTTACCTTGAAAGCTTACTCCTATTTTATAGCCTGATTATAGCTCGAATATAGCATGAATATAGCAAGGAAAAAATTCCCCTAAAGTTCGTAGTTGTCGAGCCTAAAAGAATTAAATATTTTGTATTTTTTCCATAGAAAAGTAAAAAACTTATGATACAATCTTTCATGAAAACATATAATTACAGCCTAAAAAATAAACATTTACATGATTTAATTGATTTTTCACACTTTAGTAAAGAAGATAATTTGTTGGTTCAAATTTTTTGTGGTCAAGGTAAAGATATCCTAGAAATTACCATCAATTTAATTCTGGAACGTTTACCTCAAGCTGTTTGTATAGGTACCACTACTGATGGTGAGATTATTAACAATGAGGCATCTACTTTTAACACGGTAATTTCAATCTCAACTTTTGAAAATACTAGTGTGAAAACAGCTTATGCTAAAGGGGCAAATTCTTATGAAAATGGAATTACCATTGCCAATGAACTTATATCTTCAAATACAAAATTACTTATTTTGTTCACAGATGGAACCACCACCAATGGAGAAGAATTTTTAAAAGGAATAGAGTCTATCAATAACAAAGTTATGATATCAGGAGGAATGGCAGGAGACAATGCAAATTTCACTCAAACCTACATCTCTTCAGGTAATAAGATATTTGAAAATGGAGCTGTGGCTGTTGCTCTTAACTCTGAAGTTTTAAAAGTTCACAATGATTATAATTTCAATTGGTCGCCTATTGGGATTGAACACACTATAGATGAAGTCAAAAATAACAGAGTTTTAAAAATATCTG
>MAAG01000089.1:7478-11427 GCA_002163065.1 Arcobacter sp. 31_11_sub10_T18 | reverse complement strand
AATCAAGCATTATTTATCAGTGCGCAAACAAAAATTGATAGAAAAATGTCACTTCTTAAAAAACTCTCAACCCATTATAAAGAACTTTCAAAATTTATCAACGCCATGATTTTGGGTGGTGGTGAAATGAGTGAGGGGGATGGTGTGAATCTCTTAACGGTTCATGCAAGTAAAGGTTTAGAGTTTAAAGAGGTATATGTAATTGATCTTATGGATGGACGATTTCCCAATCGGAAACTTATGAGTAAGGGTGGTAGTTTAGAAGAAGAACGACGACTTTTTTATGTGGCAGTTACACGAGCTAAAGATATATTGTATTTAAGTTATGCCAAATACGATAAAATCAAGAAACTTGACTTTATTCATTCACCTTTTTTAGTTGAAGCGGGGTTACTAAAAGATGAACCCAAAAAAGAAAAAGAAAAAGAGAAATAAAAAGCCATCTTTTTGACAATCTCTGCGTTGAAGAAGTGAATTCGTTCAGTCACATACTTATCGTATGCTCTTTCACAAATTAACTCCTTCTCCTTGACCTTGACAAAAATATGATTTTTTAAAGTTACTAGAGCATTTTGTTATCAACTATAATTAAACTACCTAACCACGAACTAAAACTCTTCCTACTTGACTATATAAAAAATATATTTATAAAAGAAAATATAGCATAGACATTCGAAGGGTATTTTTTGGAACTTATCACACATATTTAACAGCTGAGATTCGTTTTATCAAACTCATTACAAGCTTTAGCTATAATCGCGAGATAAATATAAACCGAAATACCTAGGATAATAAATGAGTGAAAAATACGAACCTTCAAAAATTGAAGATAATTATTATAAAATATGTGAAGATAGAGGTTACTTTGAAGTTGATGGTAACAGTGATATTCAAGAAGAAGGAAAAAACTTCTCTATCATGATGCCACCTCCTAATGTTACGGGAAGTCTACATATTGGGCATGCTTTAACCTTTACACTTCAAGATATTATAACTCGTTATAAAAGAATGGATGGATTTAAAACTTTATGGCAACCAGGAACTGACCATGCAGGAATTGCAACACAAAATGTTGTTGAAAAACAATTACTTGCAGAAGGTACCACTAAAGAGGAACTGGGTCGTGAGAAGTTTTTAGAGCGAGCTTGGTTACAAAAAGAGACTTCAGGTGGGAATATTGTTCATCAAATGAGAAAACTTGGAGTTACTCCAGCTTGGAAACGTGAACGTTTTACTATGGATGAAGGACTTAAAGAAGCTGTAAAAGAAGCATTTGTTTCTTTATACAATGAAGGTCAAATTTCACAAAATAATTACATGGTAAACTGGTGTACTCACGATGGTGCATTATCTGATATTGAAGTTGAACATGAAGAAGTGAATGGTAAATTTTACACGATGGTCTATAAGTTTGCTGATGGAAGTGGACAATTAGAAGTAGCTACCACTCGACCTGAAACTTACTTTGGTGATACTGCAATTATGGTTCATCCAGAAGACAGTAGATATTCAAATATTGTAGGACGTGAAATACTATTACCATTAACGAATCGAACCATTAAAGTTATTACAGATTCTCACGTAGATATGGAGTTTGGAACAGGTGTGGTTAAAGTAACACCTGCACACGATCAAAATGATTACGATGTTGGAAAAAGACATGACTTAGAATTCATAAAGGTATTTGATGAAAAAGGTATTTTAAATGATTATTGTGGTGAGTTTGCTGGATTAGAACGACTTGAAGCCCGACCTGTTATAGTAAAAGCATTAGAAAATGCGGGACATATCGTAAAAATTGAAGACCATGTTCATCAAGTAGGACATTGTTATAGATGTAAAAATATAGTTGAACCTTTTATTTCTCAACAATGGTTTTTAAGTGAAAAAATTGCCAAAAATTCAATTGATAAAACTAAAGAACACAATAACTTCCATCCAGCACATTGGATTAATTCATATACAGCGTGGATGGATGAGTTAAGACCATGGTGTATCTCTAGACAATTGTGGTGGGGACACCGAATTCCTGTATTTACTTGTGATGACTCTACTTGTAATCACCAATGGGCAGATAAAAGTGATACTCCAGCGTGTTGTCCGAAGTGTTCAGGTAAAGAGATAACTCAAGATCCTGATGTTCTAGATACTTGGTTCTCTTCTGCTTTATGGGCAATGTCACCATTGGGTTGGGGAAACAACGGTAAACTTAAAGACCTTTACAATGAAGCTCAAGATATGAAAGATTTCTATCCAAACTCTCTTCTAATTACTGGTTTTGATATTATGTTTTTTTGGGTTGCACGTATGATGATGATGGGTGATCACTTCCAAGGGCAATTACCATTTAAAGATATTTATATGCATGCTTTAGTAAGGGATGAAACAGGTGCAAAAATGTCTAAATCAAAGGGAAATGTAATTGATCCTCTTGATATGGTTGAAGAACATAGTGCTGATATTATAAGGTTTACTCTTGCATACCTTGCTGTTCAAGGGCGAGATATCAAATTAGGAGAGAAAAACCTAGATCAATTTAGGAATTTTACAAATAAACTTTATAATGCAGCAAACTTTTTTATTATGAATTTAGAAAATAAAAATGAAGCTGATGGTACAAACTTTCCAATTGTTTTTGCAGATTTAGATGAGGTTGAAATTAGAACACCTCTTGGTAAATATATGCAAACTAAACTATCTATTGCTACGGAGTTAGTACGATCTGCATTAGAGTTATATAAGTTTAATGATGCGGCTTCTATTTTATACAACTTTGTATGGAATGAATTTTGTGATTGGGGTATTGAGTATTCAAAAGCTTCAAAAGAATCTCTTAATGAACTGGGTGCAATATTTAAGGAAACACTAAAACTTATTTCACCTTTTATGCCGTTTATCTCTGATTATCTGTACCATAAATTAAGTGGTACGACTTTAGAAGAAGCTGACTCTGTAATGGTTATGAGTTTTCCAAAAATCGAAGACAGGTTTCCAGATGAAGAAAGTATGTTTATTGTTATTGAAGAAATGATTACTACAATTAGAAGAGCTAAAGTTGTTATTGATATGGGTAACTCAAAAATAGCAAAAATATACATTAAATCAGATTCCTTAACAGATTATGAAACTGCAATACCTTTTATATCAAAACTTGCAAAAGTTGAAAATGTTGAATTTGTTAGTGAAAAAGTTGATAATTCAATAACTGAATTAGGAAAAACTTTTGAAGTATATTTACCAACGGACGAAATTGATATGAGTCCAATTATTTCTAAGTTAACAAAACAACAAGAAAAAACTCAAAAAGAAGTTGATAAATTAAATGGTATGTTATCAAATGAAAGATTTGTAGCTAATGCACCAGAAGCTGTAATAACACAAAATAAAGAAGCTTTAGAAGAAGCAAGTAACAAACTTATTAAAATACAAAACGAATTAAAAGCAATTTCGTAGTTAAAGGTGAAAGTTAGAATGATAAAAATACTTAAACATACAATTTTTCTAGGGATGATAATATCACTTCTAACTGCCTGTTCTAGTACCCAAGGTAAATTACAGGAAATTTTACAAACATCAAGTGCTACAAAAGTAAAAAATGATTATCAAAAAACTATTGAGCTTCTTGTAACTTTTAAACAAAAACTGGATAAGAAAAATTTAGATAATTATAATAAGAGAATATCAAATTTGATGTATATTAATTTGAAAGATATGCAAAACAATATTGATCTTAAAATTGATAATTTAAAGTTGACTAAATACGAAGATTATTTAAAATATGCATTTGATAAAAATGTGAGCGTAGCCAATAGAAATGATTTGTTAATTGTAGGTATTTACAAGTTAATTTACGAGGCCTACGAAATAGGTAAAGGTCATCAGTTAACGGCTCTATCTTATGACAAAATTAAACTTCAAAAACTCTACTATAATTTAAATAGCATAAAGT
>MAAG01000089.1:0-7440 GCA_002163065.1 Arcobacter sp. 31_11_sub10_T18 | reverse complement strand
CTCTTTTTGACATGGCAGAAAAATTGGCAAATTCAACTTCAAAAAGAATTATCAGTTAATGAAAATCCTTCTTGGGAAATAATTCAAAATTTAAATGCATTAAGAGGGAATAGTGAAACTCTCTTTGATACCTCTGACTTTGAATTTGAAGTTCTTTTATCAAAGATGATTTATAATGTTAAAAACACCTTAACAAATGTAGGGGAAGAACCTGTTGATGTAGGTATTGAAGCTATGAAGAGTCTGGTGATATTTTTATAAGTTCAGATTTTTATCTCTAATGAGGAATCAATATGTTCTTTGATCCCTTTTGACTTAAATATTTATTTGGGAATAAATACAATAAATCCAACACCTTTCTCATAATTCTTAGCAGAAATACTACCTCTATGGTGTTCTTCAATAATAATCTTTGACATATAAAGTCCAAGACCACTTCCTTTTTTATCACTTTTTGTTGAAAAATAGGGATCAAATATTTTTTCGACAATCTCTTCGTCTATGCTTGATGCATTGTCACTAAACTCGATACTAATACCATTATCTAAATCCTTTGTTTCAATTGTAATGGTAGAGTTCACATTTGGATTTTCTTTAAAACTGTCTTGTGAGTTTTCCAAAAGATTTAAAAAGACTTGAATGAGTTCATTTTTAAATAAAAACAGCTCAAGATTACTGTTATACTTTTCAATTAAAGTAATATTATTACTACTTAAAGATGATTTGATTATAGTAAGAGCTGTTTGTATTGGTTTACCAACACTCATCATCTCAGCTTTTTTATTTGGTTTATAGAAGTTTCGAAAATCATCTAATGTTTCACTTAATGAACTTAGATAAAAATCAATATTGTTAAATTGATTACTTGTAAATTCTGCTAATTTTTCTCTACTTTTATTTTCTTTAAAATCAAACTTATTTAAATCGATGTGGGTTTGCACGTTTAAAACTGTCGCTGCAATTGAGTTTAATGGTTGTCTCCATTGATGTGCTATCATTGAGATTAATTCACCCATTTGTGCCATTCTAGATTGATGTAACATTTGCATGTCTTTCTCACGATTTTTTTGAACTTCTTCTTGAATTCTTAATTCAAGTGTTTGATTATATTTTTTTAATAAAACGTGTTTGTATAAAAAATAAAAACCAATTAAAAAAATCCCAATAAATGTATTTTGGAGTATTTCAAAATCAAAAACTTGATCATATTTAACAGAAGTCCATTTTTTACTAATAATATTTTTTTCTTCTTCACTAATCAAGTCAATACTTTTATTAATTACAGAAGTTAGCTCTTTATAGTCATTTCGAACCATGACTTTCATATCAAAGTTAAATTCAGTGGTACCACTTATTTTTATGTTAGTAAAACCATATTTTCCAATTTGATGTGATAATACTGGCAAAATATCAATAACTGCATATACCTTCTCATTTGCAAGTAATTTGAGTGCTTCTTGAGTGTTTTCTACTTGAATGAAATTTATTCTTGGGTACTTTGATTTTATCAAGTCATAGATCCCATAATCTTTTACAATAGAAACTTTTTTGTTATTTAAAAATGAAGTGTTTGATATAAAACTTTTGTCAATTTTTGTGGCTATTGCAACTGGGTAAGATAAATAAGGTTTTGAGAAACTTGCATACTTCAATCTGTCTTGATTGATAGTCGCTGTTAGAGTGATATCTGACGTTTTATTTTCTATTTGTTTATAAACTGTCTCTAAATCATTTATTTGTGTACATTCATTGATAATATTTGCATGTTTGGCTATTGTCTTCCAATAGTCAAGTGCAATACCTGTAAGTTTACCTTCGTGACTTGAAAGAATTGGCTCCCAATTATTTGTTATGATACACTTGATATGTTTTTCACTTATAAATTTAGATTCTTTACTTGTAAAGTTGATGTATTTTGTTTTTTTCTCACTTAAGTATTTCGCACTTGCTCCCAGCCATTTGGAGGTTAATTTTTCCCATTCTAAAATATCAATTGATGCTGTGGTTTTTTGGATTATTGAATACAAAACTTTATTTTCTTTTGTTATTCCAAAACGAAGATCTTCTTTTTTTATCTCTGGTAATTGAAATTCACCTACAATATTGATGTTGGAATAAGCACCTTTAATAAGTGCTTTTTGCCCACTCATATAACTTGCAATTACAGCATCTACTTTTCCAAAAGCCAATGCCGCCATTTTTTCATCATTATTTTTGAACTCATGTATTTCAAAAAGATTCAATTTTTTAACCATATCACCATAAAAAACGCCTGAAGTTATTCCTATCTTCTTATTTTTTAAACTGTTAAGTCCCTCATAGTTTTTAAAACTTTCTTTTTCAAATACAATCAAAGGAACTTCATAATAGGGTTTTGTAAAGTTTGTAAAGGGAGTTCTTGATTTTTTGTAAGAAATCCCATCAATAATATCTACTTGATTTTTTTTGAATTTTTCAATATTTGAGGACCAAGAAGAAACTTCAAAATCCATTTTAAGACCACTTTTTTGGCTGATTAATAATAATAAATCGTGAGAAAAACCCTGTAGTTTGCCGTCACTAATAAAGCTAAAAGGGTACAACCCCTGCAACATGGCCACTTTTACTTGATTGGTATTGATATAATGTAATTCTTCGTTAGTTAATTTGATACTTTGAGCAGTTAAAACTGAAGTAGAAATAAAAATGAGCAAAAAAAGTTTAAAAAATGTATTCAAAATATTCCTTATATAATAAGTTATATAGTATATATAAATTACGTCACAAAATAGGTTGCATTTTTTGTGACAAATAACACACAATTTAACTTATTGTATCAGAAATGTGATAATTAATCAAATAATTTTATATTTATTTAATATTAATCCAAACTATCATGTAGTTCGATACAAAAACTTACTCCTTCTTTTTTATTTACAGCATAAAACTTACCTTTATGATGTTGCTCAATGATGGATTTTGACATATATAAACCTAGTCCAGTACCATTTTTTATATTTTTTGTAGAAAAATAAGGGTCAAAGATATTGTCAATTATTTTTGAATCTATTCCTCCTCCATTATCCAATATCTCAATGATTACGCCCTTTTTTACATCTTTTGTTGATATGGTTATATTTGGATTTTTTGTTTGTCTATCTTCAAAGTTATCTTGAGCATTTTTAATGACGTTAAGAAAAACTTGTAATAATTCACTTTCAAATATTTCTATATTCTTTTTACTATTTAATTTTTGAATGATTTCTATTTTATTAGATAATATCAATGCTTTTATTATGCCCAACGCTTTTTTTATTGGAGTATGTATGGATTCAATTTTAATTTGATTGTCTTGTTTGTAGAAGTTTCTAAAGTCATCTATAGTTACTGAGAGAGTTTGTATGAAGTCTTCCATGTTTCCTAGTTTTTGATTTACAAAAATAGTGAAGTTATCTCGTTCATTTTGTTTACTTAAGTCAAATTTTTCTAAAGAAAGTTGCATTTGGATATTCATAATGGTAGCAGCAATAGCGTTTAGAGGCTGCCTCCATTGGTGTGCAATCATATTAATAAGTTCGCCCATTTGTGCATGTCTTGCTTGATGCAAAAGTTGTAAATCTTTCTTTTTATTTTTATCCACTTCTTGTATAACTTTGATTGCCAAGTCTTTGTTTAAGGTTTCCAAAGCTTTTTGGGTTTTTTTAAGTTCGGTTAAATCAAGTATAATTGAGACCCTATGGGGGAGATTGTTTTTTATAATCTTTGAGCTTCTAACCAATACTGGAAGAATTTTTCCTTTTTTATTCATCGCATTAACTTCATAGCTTGTTTGGGTATTTGTCTTATTTTTCTGTTTTATTTTTTTTATATCATTCTCATGTACCAAATCATATTGGTTCATTCCAAGTAGCTCTTTTTTATCAAAGCCAAATAACGTGGAACACATTTGATTGCAATCTACAATGATATTATTTGAGTCAGTAATAAAAATTGATTCTACTGTTGATTGTAAGATAGCTTTTATATGATTGTTACTCTCTAGTAGTTCATCTTTTGTCTTTTGTAGTTTATCATTATTTTTGCTTAAGATGAATTGTCTATATATTAAAAGAACAATGATAAAGGCAACAAAAATTGCTATGTTAATTATCATTGAATAATCAATTTGTTTTGAGTAGTTTATATGTGCCCACTTATTAAATATAGTAGACTTTTCTCTTTGTGTGATTGAGGATAAAGATTTATTTAAAATTGAAGTTAGCAATTTATTCTCGTTGTTTATTGCCATACTAAATTTTAAATTATTCTGGGCATGACCCGCTATTTTTAAATTACTAAATCCATACTTTGTAATATAATAAGATGCCATTGGTAAATTACTTATGGTTGAGTAAATTTCTCCTGAACTTACTTTTGCAAAAGCATCTTTATGTGTTTCGGTTTTTATAATGGTAATGCCTGGATAGATATTTTTAATATGATTGATAATCGTAGGGTCATCTTGATAAGCAACACCTTTATATTTTACATCATCTATTGAGCTTATAAAAGGTTCTGAGTTCCTGGTTATTAGTACAGCCTTATAATCTAAATATGGCAAAGTATATTGATGTTGATGTTTGTGAACTGTTGGCATGGCCGCAGGTCGAATATCACACAAGTTTTTCTTAAAAAAATCTTTTGCTTCTTGTGTAGAATGTGTTGTAATAGTTTTAAAGATAACTTTATAATTAAGTTTTTTCTCTATGAGTTTTAAAGTATCTATAGAAATTCCAGAGGCTATTCCTTCTTCGTTTATAAATTCAATGGGTGCGAAATTGTGTGAGTTACACATAGTAATTATTTTTTTTCTATTTAAATATGATATCTCTTCTTGATTGAGTTTAATCTCACCCTCATAGGTCGTTTGTACTTGTTTTGGAAAAACACCTAGCCATTTGTTTTTTAGTTTACTTTTCTCCAGATGAGTTAAACTTTCATAAGATTTTTTTAATATTGAGAATAAAATAGGATTGTTCTTATGGACTCCAAAACGTAAATCTTCTTTTTTCAAAGATGGGAAAGTTAGTTCATCTAGTATTTTTAGATTTTCAAGTTTATCATCTTTAATTATTTTTTTTGCACTTAAAAAACTATCTATGATCAAATCAACTTTTGCAGATGAAAGTGCATTTAATTTTTCTTTAGCAGAAGCGAAATGAACAATATCAAATAAATCAAGTTCTTCTACTGTATTACTATAAAATACATCTTTGGTTATTCCCATTCTTTTGTTTCTTAAACTTTGTAATGTTCCATCATAATCAGAAAAATTGATTCGACTGTACATAACCAAAGGAATTTCAAAATATGGTTTGGTAAAGTTAGTATACGCAGCTCTTTCTTTTGTAAAAGAAATACTATCAATTATATGAACTTCTTCATTTTTGAATTTATTGAAATTTTTAGGCCAAGTATCAACAATAAACTCAATCTTTAAGTCACTTTTTTGCGCAATAATTTTTAATAGGTTGTATGAGTACCCCCGAAGTGTCCTGTTTTTATAAAATGAAAAGGGATAAAAATTAGGTAAGAGCGCAACTTTAACGGTGGTATTATTTATATAGTTTTGTTCTTTTTTGGTGAGTAGTAGATCCTTGGCATCTGCCAAATGTAAAAAAATAAAAATAATGAGAAAAAGACTTTTAATCATTTTATTCATATTTATTCTTTATCGATAATTTAAATAACAATTATACATTAGTTATTTTAATTTTACATTAACACTTAAGACATAAAATTATTTGAGTCTATTGGCAAAACCATAAAGCACAGGAAGATAAAGTAAATTTAAAATTGTCCCCCATGCCAAACCAAAACCAAGGGCAATAGCCATTGGTTGAAATATGGTAGCTTGTCCAGTTGGAAAAAAGATCAAAGAAGATAACCCAATGATAGTTGTGATGGTAGTTAATACAATAGGACGGAAACGTTTACTGGCATAAAAAAATATATCTTCCATAGATGTAGATTTTTTTAAATAAGTCATCATTATAATTCCATCGTTTATTACAACTCCAGATAATCCCAAGGCTCCAATGAGAGATGGCATACTTAAGTTTAATCCCATGATATTGTGCCCAAGTAATACACCTAAAAATGAAAAGGGAATTACACTCATGACTATAAATGTTTCTTTAAAAGAGTTAAACAAATATAACATAGAAATCATTATGAGGGTAAGTGCCAAAGCAGTTGCCATAATCATATCATTTTTTAATTCACGTTTTTTTTCATTTTCGCCTTTAAAAGTTAGCTCTATACCTTCGCTTTGAAGTTGTTTTAAAAATGGATCGATTTTTTTGAGTACTTCTGTGGATGTAATCATTTTACTATCCACATTGGCAAAGACATAAAAGTTTGTTTGACCATCATCTTTAGTGAGTTTTTCAACTGATTTTATGATTTCAAATTCACTTATTTCACTAAGTGCAACAACACTGCCATCTTTCAATGGAATTTCTAGATTTTTGAAGTTGGCATAAATGTTTTTATTTGAAGATTCTATTTTTACATCAAGCATCTCTTTGTCATCAAAGGTAGTTGTTTTCTTTTTAGACAAGTACATATTTGATAAAAAAGCCCCCACATAACCTTCGTCTAAACCTAACTGTTCTCCATAAGAATTTATTTTTATTTTTATTTCATCAATACCATAATTGGCTGAGTTAGCAGCAGACTTTACCCCTTCTATCTTTTCCAATTTACTTTGTATTTTGGATAATGCTTGTAAAGTTTTTTGATAATCATTTGAATATAATCCAATTTTAATATCTGATTTTATGGGTCCCACTTTTCGTTCAACTACTGATAAGTCAAGTAAGTTATACTTTTCTTTATAGTTTTGTTTTGTTAACCAGGCATTTATTTTTTTAGAAATTTGCTGTGATTTATCTTCTCTTGTTCTTCCCTCTGCGTCATAGTAAAAACTTAAATTTGGAGTGATATATTTATCTACAAAATTGAGTGGTTTAATTTTTTGTAATTCCAAGGTGATGTACATTACATAAGGAAATCGCTCAGAATTATTGGCACTGTCTCTTCTGTATCCAGCAATAGAGCTTACATTTCTAAGATAAAAATCATCTTTTTTAAATAATAAATCTGCTTCAATTTTTTTGACTATTTCAAGGGATTCTTCCACTTTTGTATTCACATCTGCCTTGATGGTAATATTTATGGTGGTTGCATCAAAATTTGGAAACATCTGAAACTTAGATGTTTTAACTATCCATATCATAAATACAGGTACAAGAATAATAAATAAAAATAGGAAACTCTTTTTCCATCGCATAAAAAAATGAATAATACGACTGTAAAGGGAATTTATTTTTTTCCAAGAAAGGGTTTTTGATTTTGTTTTTAAGGTATGAGCTGCGTGAATAGGTAGAAAGACAAAGGACTCTAAAAGAGAGGCTAAAA
>MAAG01000063.1 GCA_002163065.1 Arcobacter sp. 31_11_sub10_T18 | reverse complement strand
ATGAAAACTTAAATCTTACCTTGTAAAAGTGGAGCGGGAAACGAGACTCGAACTCGCGACAATCTGCTTGGAAGGCAGAGGCTCTAGCCAACTGAGCTATTCCCGCACACTTGTGATAAAAATTTGAAAAATCTAAAAGTCTATCAACTCTTTTAAACTTTATATGGAGCGGGAAACGAGACTCGAACTCGCGACAATCTGCTTGGAAGGCAGAGGCTCTAGCCAACTGAGCTATTCCCGCACAAAACAAAATTTTTAAATTAATAAAGATGTAAGTACTGTTTAACAGTAATTCAACTGGTGGGTCTAGAAGGACTCGAACCTTCGACCACTCGGTTATGAGCCGAGTGCTCTAACCAGCTGAGCTATAGACCCTGTTTATTAATTTTCAAAATTTTTAGTGGCGGACAGTGAGGGATTCGAACCCTCGGTACCGTTCCCAGTACGCATCCTTAGCAGGGATGTGGTTTCAACCAGCTCACCCAACTGTCCTCTTGTGTTTTGAGGTTGTAATTTTAGTTAAAAGAACTTAAAAAGAAGCTTAATTTTTTAAAGAATTTTAGAGTTTTTCTAAAATTCTTTTTACTACAGAAGAAGGGTCTTCCGCTTGATAAATTGGACGACCTACAACGATAAAATCTGAGAGTTCATTTTTTGCCATATTTATATCTGCCACTCTTTTTTGATCCCCTGCATTTTCTCCAAAAGGACGAATTCCTGGAGTTAAAGTTATAAACTCTTTTGAAGTATTATCTTTGATATCCATACTTTCAAATACAGAACAAACCACTCCATTAATTCCAGATTCATAAGTGTCTTTTGCAAATTGAGTTGCTTTTGAAGCAATATCTTGATTGTAAACTGCTTGAAAGTTTTCTTCATCAAAACTAGTAAGTGCAGTAACAGCCAAAACCAAAGGAGGATTCTCAAATTTTTCTAATCGTTTCATTACTGTTTGCATCGCAATTTTTCCAGCACT
The DNA here is from genome assembly GCA_002163065.1 of Arcobacter sp. 31_11_sub10_T18. Lineage (GTDB taxonomy): Bacteria > Campylobacterota > Campylobacteria > Campylobacterales > Arcobacteraceae > MAAG01. Next base: position 1,295 of record MAAG01000063.1, on the reverse strand, counting down.
GGCATGAACGTTGAACATATCCACACCAAACTGTGCTACTTCTTCAGCAGCATCAGCCATGGTATTTGGTATATCGTGAAGTTTTAAATCTAAAAATATTTTAAAATTTGGGTTGATTTTTTTCAACTCTTTCAAAAACTCTTTTCCATCTCTTATAAAAGCACGAAGTCCAACCTTTAACCAAACATCATAGTCTTTTATCTCATGAACCAGTTTTAAGTTTTCAGAAGCTGTTGGTAAATCAAGAGCGACACATAATTTCATAAGCTATTAGCCTTTACTGATTTTATCTAATACACCATTTACAAATCTTGGTGCAGTATCACTTGCCAATCTTTTTGATAATTCAATTGCTTCATTAATAACAATTGGCTTATCTAAGTCTTCAAATAAGATTTCATAAACAGCCAATCTTAGAATAGACTTTTCAACAGAACCCATATCGTCAATTCCTCTTTTTGCAAGATTTTCACTAATATTTGCATCAATTACTTCAATATTATTAACCACACCATTAAATAAATTTAAGGCAAAGTCTTTTTGTTTATTTCTGATTTTTTTGTCTTCTAAAATTTCATCAACAAACTTTACAATACCGTCATTTCCTAAATCAAAAGCATACAAGAGTCCAATAACTGACTCACGTGCTTGAGTTCTAGTTGCCACTACGCCATCTCACTATAAAGGTCTAACATTTCTATGATAGTAACCATAGCTTCAGCACCTTTATTTCCAGCTTTAGAACCAGCTCTCTCAATAGCTTGTTCAATTGTATCTGTTGTTAATACACCATTGGCAACTGGTTTACCATATTTTAAACCAACCGTCGCAATTCCTTTAGTAGCTTCAGCAGAAATATAATCAAAATGAGGAGTTGATCCACGGATAACCGCGCCAACACAACAAACTGCATCATACTTTCCAGAAGATAAAGCTTTTTCAAGTGCAAATGGAATTTCAAATGCACCAGGAACTAAAATTAACTCAATATTATCTTTATTTCCACCATGTCTTAAAAATGCGTCTTGTGCACCCTCAACTAATCTATCTGTAATTATATGATTAAATCTTCCATTTATAACAGCAATTTTTTCACTACCATTTAAGCTTAATTTACCTTCAATAATTTTCATTTATTTTCTCCAGAAAATGACCAATGAACAATAAATATTTAAAAATTTAATTTCAATATCATTATGCATTAACATTCTATTTTATTTTATTTTTTGCGATTATATCTAAAAAAAAATTAAATCGTACGAAGCACCCATTAATTATTCTTTATTCCATATTCA
>MAAG01000048.1 GCA_002163065.1 Arcobacter sp. 31_11_sub10_T18 | reverse complement strand
CTTGAATATTAGATAAGTCTTTACCATTTAGTTCTGGTTTTAATGGATGCATAATCATTTTTGTATTCAAATCATTAATCCAAAAATAACCAGATTTTGCATAAAGCATTTTTTCGATGGTAGCCTTGGCTTGCTTTTTCATATTTGTTGTAACATCCTCGACATAAGAACCCGTTCCAATAACCCAGTTAAATGGTTGAAATAGTTTTACATAAGATACCTTTGCCTGAAGTTCAGTAAATCCAGGTTTTTCCCAAACATAATCAACAAATCCACTATTAGTTTTCTTGACGGTATTTGCAAATTCAACAAAGATTTTTTTCCCATTTTTATCAGTGAAATTGGATAAGTCTTTACCATTTAAAGCAGGTTTTATGGGATGATCAATAATATTTGCATCTAAGTCATTGATCCAAAAATAACCACTGTTTCCATATCTTGTTGCATTAATGATTTGTTTGATATTTTTTTGAATGTCTTCTTCTGAGAGAGAGTTCTTTGATACTTCATATTCTTTATTAATAATTGAAAAAAGAAATTCTGTTTTTTCTTTTAATGAGTTTTCAACTTCTTTTTGAATTTTTTTTTGAGATGTTCTCTCATAATAAGAATTCACTGTTTTTATTGCAAGGGAGGCATAACTTTTAAGTTCTAATTTTTTGTTTTCAAAGGCCTCTGTTTTATAATGTTCTATATTTTTATTGGTTAATTGCTTAATTGCATAAATAGATTTTATTGCAATCAAAGTTGATATTGTGATGATTGTACCCAATACAATTACCAATAGTTTATTCTTAATTTTTAAATTTTTTAACATTTTTATCCTTTAAATATAATAATGATTATTAATTTCGTATTTTACTTAAAGTCATTTTAAATGAATATAAAGATGAAGTGACTTTATGATAATAAACTAGTAATTAATTTAACAAATAAATGAATATGTATTTTTGGCTAAGATTTTATAATCTTAACCCATCTCAAATAAAATTTTCTTTTGACAATAATTGAACAATCATGTATAATTCAAAAAATTTGAACTTAAAGAATATAATTGAAGAATATAATAGAAATAAACAACCTCTCATTTTTTTATGCCAAATCAAAAGTCTTGGAAGATATTAATTTAACTATACAAGACAATGACTTTTTAGCAATTATTGGACCAAATGGGGGAGGAAAATCTACCTTACTTAAACTCATCCTTGGAATATTAAAGTCAAAAAAGGGAGAAATTAAATCCAGCTTCGAAGCAAATAGTATTGGATATGTTCCTCAAAATACAAATCTTAATATTAATTTTCCAATAACAGCATTAGAAGTGGTACTTATGGGACATATTGGTGGTAAACGACCACTGTTTGGTTATAGTAAGGATGAAATTTGTTGTGCAAATAGCTCCCTTAAACAAGTGGGAATGAAAGATTTTTCTGATACAAAAATTGGAAATCTCTCAGGTGGTCAGAGACAAAGAGTGTTCATAGCTCGAGCTTTATGCGCTAATCCTAAAATTATCTTACTGGATGAACCAACTGCAAGTATTGATGTTTTGGGACAAACTGAAGTATATGAGCTTTTAAAAGAATTAAACAAAAGCATAAGTATTGTAGTGGTTAGCCATGACATTTCAGTCTTACTAAACTATGCTAAAAATGTAGCCCATGTAAATAAAAACCTGGTGTATCATACTTTAGATAATGTACAAAAAAATGTACAAAACTCTAATGAGCATTTATGTGAAGTAGAGCTTTTATCCGCTCTTTCTAATAATCATTTTCCAGGATGTACCCATGAACATTAAATTAATTTATAGAAGTGATATTTTATTGTTAAAGAGTAGAAAATGTTAGAAGCCTTACAATATGAGTTTATCCAAAATGCAATTATGGCAGGTGTTTTAATTTCAATTGCAGCAGGGATTATTGGCTCACTGGTTATAGTAAACAGAATAACTTTTTTAGCAGGTGGAATTGCACATAGTTCTTATGGTGGAATTGGAATTGCAATTTATGCTGGGATTCCTATTTTATTGGGGGCAACTGTTTTTTCTGTAATAGTTGCAGTTATTATTGCAATGTTAACTTTGAAAGATAAAAAAAGAATAGACTCAATTATTGGAATAATGTGGGCAGCAGGAATGGCCATAGGAATTGTTCTTGTTGATTTAACACCAGGTTATAATGTAGATTTGATGAGTTATTTGTTTGGCTCTATTATAGCAGTTCCTAGCTCTGACATTTGGTATATGTTGGGACTTGATGTGGTTATTATAAGTTTGGTAACACTTTTTTATAGAGAGTTTTTGGCCATATCTTATGACAGTGAATTTGCACATTTAAGAGGTATCAATATAAAGTTTTTTTATACCTTACTTTTGGTTTTGGCCGCACTTACCGTGGTTGCAGCCATTAAAGTAGTTGGTTTAATTCTTGTGATTGCTTTGATAAGTATTCCTACATATCTTGCTGAAATTTTCTCAAATACATTATCTAAAATGATGGTTTTAAGTTCATTGTTTGCTACGTTTTTTACCTTATGTGGATTAAGTGTTTCATATATTTATGATATTAGTTCTGGTGCGAGTATTATCCTTATTGCTATTGCTTCTTTAATTATTGTTAAATTATTTAAACGATAAAACGCACTGATACTTTTTTAATGAAATTTGAAATTTTTTTTATAAAGAAGTATCCGTGAAACACTTCCAAATAATCAAAACACTCACCCCTTTTGAAGTATTTATTTTTATATCCGCACGTAATTGTTTGGTGGCGAGAGTATCCACAAGAACCAGCCCTAATGAATCAGTGGATTGATTTTGTTCATAGCCCACTCCATCATCACTGACACATAATTCAAAATGTTCATTGTTCTTTTTTAAAGAAATACTCACATTTCCCTCATCTTCATTTTCAAAAGCATGTTTAAATGAATTGGAAACAAGTTCATTAACGATAATGCCACAGTAAACCGCTTGTTCCATTTGTAAGTGTGTTTGTATTTCAAAATTGATATTTATGTCATTGTCATAGCTGTATTTTAATTCTTCTATTAAAATTGAAAAATAGTCATACGCATTGATATTAGAAATATTATCTTGTTTGTACAAGAGTTCATGTAAATGGCTCATGGCTTTAATTCTATTTTGTGCTGTTAAAAAAATGTCTTGTAACTGCTCATCTTCAATAGCATCACCTTGAAGGCTTATAAGAGAAACTATCGTTTGCATATTGTTTTTTACACGATGGTTTAGCTCTTTTAGTAATAATCCTTTTTCATCCAAAGCTACCTTTAAATCTGAAGTTTTATTTTCAACTTGTAATTCCAAACGTTGTTTTTCATTTTCTTGCTGCGTAATTAACTTTTGATTGGCATCTACTTTATCTTTCTGCAGCTGGTTGATTCTATCTGCTAATGCAATTGAAAAAATTATTGCTTCCAGTACAAGACCTAACTCTACAATGTAGGGAAAGTTTGAATATATGTTGATTGCTCCAGTACTTGATAAATACATAATCATTAGTGAAGATAAGATTATCACCCAACCACCAAGTATAAAATATGCTTGTCGATTTTTCTTGAAAGTGGCATAAATTGTTAGGATAACTAAATAAATTAGTAGACACATTGGAAATAGACTTCTGTATTTACTGAATATATCAGTGGTAGAAAATATAACTATAGAAATAGGCATAAGTATTAAAAAAATATTTAATATTACATTGAACTTCGGATATATTTTTGTTTGTAAAAAACTTTTAGTAAAGAGTCCAAGTGCAAAAATAGGAAAGGCCACAAAAAATGAAGCAAATTGAATGATGTTTATAATCACAGATTGATTAAACAAGTAGATATTTCCTATTCCAACATAAATTAATTGATGAAAGGTTATTCCAGCAACATAAAAGACATAAAATAAATAGCTTATATCCTTTGTAAAAAAGAATATGAACAGATTGTAAATAATTAAAATAACCATTGCTCCAAAAAACAAAGCCAAATAAACTTGATGTTTTGTATTTTTAGCATAATAGCTAGAGCTATCCCAAAGGTTTAATTTTAAGATTAAAGTCGTAATATGTGAACTTACTTGAAGGTAGTATGTTTTAGATTCCTGTGCTTCAAGGTTTATTTTAAAGATTGGGTTTATGGTATTTCTTTTTTCGTTTATATGGAATAACCCCTCTTGTATAAAATTACTTTGACCATTTAACTCAAAAAATTTTATATCTGTAGTTAATGCATTATCATATTCAAGAATTTTTTCTATACTTTTATTTGATGAGTTTTGTAAAGTAAATTTCACCCAAACATTAAAGTCTGGTGCATAACCAAATCCAAGATGTTTTTCTTCATTTTCTAGAAACTTATCATCTATTTTAGGTACTTCTTCTATTGTTAGTCGTTTACTTTTGTCTATAAAAATCTGAGTATGTGGCAGGATATTATAAAAAATATTTTGATCATTTATTATTATGGGTTTGGAATAAGCGAATACTGTAAAAAATAGTAAAAATAGTATTTTTAACACTGTCATGAGAGTTCCTCTATTTTTAAATTATTTTAGCCAATGACATTTTAAATACAAGTGAAAGTGCAATACTTTCACTTATTAAATTATTTGAGAAAAGCTTTTTTAAAAAACTTTGAAGCTAAAGATGGATTCCAAGATATAATTAAAAAGGGTATATCTAAATTACCATATGAGTTTAAATTTTTTTCTATTTCAATACCACCAAATTTTGAAAATAATTTAAAATCTTCTTCTTTAATTCCTGATAAAGTCATGTTAATATCATTATTTACAAATATATTATGTATACCACCCATTGTATGTTTAAAATCTAAGTTAAGCCCATTGGTAGTATGTTTAACTATATTTCTAGATATCTCACCAATCCTTTTATGTTTTGTTCTCATATAATCAAAAGAAAATTTTTCTTCAGCGGGTAACTTGTTTTTCGAATCAAATATTAATCTACAGGTTGCTGATATATTTCTATCTCTTTTATAATATACAATGGCTGAAGTTTTATCAAATTTGTCAAAATTTAATCCTTCTATTGTATCAGGGCATTCATTTTGATAGTTAATGCTTGTGTACACATCACTTCTTAGTTTAAATACTTCTATTAATTCTTCTGCTGTGGTTGTAAGATTTAAATTTGGATTTGAATTATCCCAAGATATCCTTTTATTAAAAGCAACAGACTCTTCTATTATTTCTTCTAAATAAATTCTTTTTTGAAATAACTCTAAGGCATTTTTTTGAGCATCATTAAAATCATCAGACATATAATTTATGTTATGATTTATGTTTTTTTGGACAACTTCTTTTAACTGATTTAATGTGACATTTCTATTTAAATATATCATTTACACTCCTGGTTTAAGTAGTGAAATCTTATCTAAAGCCCGTCACAGTGGGCGTCACGTAGAGTTTGTATCCATTTTAAAGTTAAAATATAAATGTGACAATTGTTGTGAAAATGAAGAGTAATACACCTTGAAGTATCGTCACAGTCAACGTCACAAGAGTATTGATGTTTTTAAGGAAGAGAAAATATGATATTAAAAATTTAGATTTTCAAGGTTATAAAAAAATTATTAAAAGGTATTTGTGAGTCTACATCCAAAAGTAGGAACGGTTTCAATAAGTTTATATTCTAATTTGGTTCTGACTCTATAAACCAAAGTTCGTAAAGTACTATCACTTGTAGGAGCATCAGGCCAAATTTGGTATTCAATATCACTAAAAGATACAATTGCACCTCTGGCATCGATTAAGATTCGTAATAAATGATTTTCATTTTTACTTAAACGTATGGGCATACTTTTGTAAAAAAGTTGATTTTGTAGTAAATCGTAATAATAGTCAAAGCCCAATTTAAAACAATTTTTATCAATGTTTTCATTATTTTGATGATTCATTTTATAAACACCTAATAAAATAGTCGTTTTTAACTCTTCTCTTTTAAATGGTTTTGATAAATAAATCAAAGGATTGGTTTGAATAGCTCTAACAATCGTTTCATCATCAGAAAATGCAGATAGATAAATAACCGGAATATTCTCTATTTTTTTTATGCTCTCAACTGTAACAATCCCATCTTTACTGTTTTCAAGATTGATATCCATAATAATAAAATCAGGTTTATTATTTATAACACTGCTAATTGCATCGTCATGGTTAGTTACAGTATTGGTCACTTCAAAACCCATCTTTATAATGGCCCTTTTAATATCGAGCGCTACAATAGTTTCATCTTCCACGATAAGAATTTTTGTTTTAATCATTATCTTCCCCTTCAGCAGCTTGTTAATTTAATTTGTATCAACTGAAATGATACAATAATATTACAATTAATATGTGTAAAAACAAAAAAATTCAATACTTTTTTTTATTGATTAAAAAAGATTAGATTTTAGTTATAATTACACTTAAAAATACAGTTAAGTAAATTAATAATTTATTATAGGATATAAATGCAAAAAGAAATAAATGAATATATAAAACTAGGTGAAATTAACAGTCTACGAATTGATAGGGTAACAGAACCAGGTATTTATTTAATGAGTCAAGATGAAGAAGAAGCGGTATTACTTCCCAATGCGTATATTACTGATGATATGCAAATAGACTCTTTACTAGATGTCTTTATTTACACTGATTCTGAAGATAGGTTGGTGGCAACTACACTAACACCAAAAGCGATGATAAATGAATTTGCTTTATTGGAAGTAGTTGATACAGCACCCTTTGGTGCTTTTGTTGATATTGGATTACCAAAAGATTTATTGGTACCAAGAAATAAACAAAAAAACCCATTTAACGTAGGTGAAAATAGATTTGTAAGAGTAATAGAAGATGAAGAGAGTGGACGATTAATTGGAGTTGAAAAATTCGCTTCATATATTAGTCGAGATTTATCGGGCTTTGAAATAAATGATGAGGTAGATATTTTGGTTTTTGCTAAAACACCTCTAGGTTTTAAAGTTATTGTGAACAATGATTATGAGGGAATGATTTTCCATGACGAGATTTTTGAAAATATTTATTCAGGTGTTAAAACTCGAGCTTTTATAAAAAATATTCGTGAAGATGGTAAATTTGATATTATATTACAAAAAGTTGGCTCAAAAGGTGATGATGATGTTCTCTCAAAAATTACAAAGCTAATAGCAAAAAATGGTGGTTTTATGGAATACACCTATAAAAGTGATGCAGCTGCTATCAAAAAAGTATTTGGATTAAGTAAAAAGAATTTTAAAGCAAGTTTAACAAAATTAATACAGAGTAACAAAATTGAATTATTGGAAACGGGAATAAAGCTAAAAAACTAAGTTGATTAAAAAATAAACATTTAATTAAGAGAAACTTTATACTGTTTCTATATAATTTCAATAATTTAAAACTATAAAAGGAAATAAATGGCAACGACTAAATTAAAAGGAAACGTAGTTAATTTATCGGGTAATGAAATTAATGTATCAGATGCAGCACCAGTAATTAACCTTGCGGGGAAAGATTTAAGTGATGTACAAATAGGTGGTTCTCAAGCAAAAGCACAAGTTATTGTTGTAGTACCATCTCTAGATACTGCTGTTTGTGCAGCGGAAACTAGAAGATTTAATGAAGAAGCTTCAAAAAATGAATTGGTACAAGTTAGTGTTGTATCAATGGATTTACCATTTGCTATGGGAAGATTTTGTACAACTGAGGGAATTGAGAACTTAACGGTTGCTTCAGATTTTAGAAATAAAGACTTTGCTCAAGCATATGGAGTTTTAATTGCTGATGGTCCATTAGCAGGAGTAACTGCAAGAGCTATTTTTATTGTTAATGCAAAAGGAATAGTTACTTATAAAGAAATTTGTGGAGAAATCACAGAAGAACCAAACTATGATGCTGCTTTATCTGCTATTGCAGATGTAACAAACGTTAGCTGATAGGGAACTTCAATAATCAAGGTTTGATTAACACAAATTGATATACTTCCTAAGTATTAAAAAAAAGAGTTGTACCAGTGTACAACTCTTTTTTTATGGACAAAATCTCCTGCTTTTCATAAATAAAAAGTAGTTGCTTCTACTAAACTTTGATTAAACAATCTTCTAATATACTCATAATATAGATATATCACAGGAGTAATTATGACATTTAAAGACCAAAGTATAAAACAAAACGATATTACACCAGAAGGACTTTTTAATGATAGACGAAAGTTCTTAAAATTGGGTGCTGCAGCTGTTGTTGCCAATAGTGCAATAGTTGATCTTTTAGCTGAAGATAAATATCCCACTTCTAACTTGATGTATAAAAAAGATTCTAATCCTTTAGATTTAGATTTAAATACTTTTGAACAAATCACTTCTTATAATAACTTTTATGAATTTTCAACCAGTAAAGATATTAAAAAACTTGTGCATACATTAAAACCAAATCCATGGAGCATTACTATTGACGGTTTGGTTGATAAACCTTTTCAAGTTGATGTTCGAGATTTGATTAAAAAATTTGATTTAGAAGAGCGAATTTATAGATTTAGATGTGTTGAAGGTTGGAGTATGGTTGTTCCTTGGGTTGGGTTTGAGCTTGCCAAATTGATTCAAATGGCAAAACCAATGTCTAGCGCAAAATATGTACGCTTTGAAACATTATACGATGAGAAACAATTTCCTGATCAAAGTAGGGGTGTTTTTGGTGCTATTGATTATCCTTATGTTGAGGGTTTAAGAATGGATGAGGCAATGAATCCTTTAACCTTGATGAGTGTTGGATTATATGGAAAAACTTTAGAAAATCAAAATGGTGCGCCTATTCGATTGGTTATTCCTTGGAAGTATGGTTTTAAATCTATTAAATCTATTTCAAAAATTACTTTTGTAGATGAAGAGCCTCTAAATACTTGGCAAAGAGCAAATAAAAGAGAATATGGTTTTTATGCAAATGTCAATCCTGAAGTGGATCATCCAAGATGGTCACAAGCAAAAGAGCGAGTTCTAGGAAAGTTTTTCAAACAAAAAACAAAACTTTTTAATGGTTATGAAAAAGAAGTTGGACACTTATATAAAAACCTGGATCTAAAGAAATTTATTTGATAAAAACGTGGAGTATCTTCGTTGTACTACTATTGCCTCTATTTGATCTTGCCTTTCAGGTTATGGTCGTAGAGGTAACTGATCCCATAAAATACATTTACACTTACACAGGCACTATGGCCATTATTTTACTTTTCACAGCTACTTCTTTATCTCTAATTAAAAATAAAATCAATTTAATTATACATAGAAGAATGATAGGCTTATTTGCTTTTTTTTATGCTTTTTTACATTTTTGCAATTTTTATGTTTTTGATGCTGAATTGGATGTTGACTTTGTTGTAAAAGAAAGTTTGGATAAACCTTTTGTTTATCTAGGCATGATTTCTTTTTCGATACTTATTTTTATGGCAGTAACATCAACTCGAAAGTTGTATCGGAAATTTAATAAGTATCATCGTTTTATCTATCTTGTGTTAATTTTAATTACCATACATTTTGTGATGGCTCAAAAAGCCTTAAGTATTGCACAGTGGGTTTACTTACTCTTAATTATAATAATAATTTGTTTTAAAATCAAACAAAGAAAAGACTTAATTTCTAAGTATTAATCTGTTTGAAATAAAGATATATTTTATCTGTATCAAAAGATATTTTAGTTAGTATTCCATAATGATATTTACAACTTTCAAATTAACAAAAATCAAACAATACTAATCAATGCCTTTATCAAAACTAAATGAAGAACAGCTAAAAGCTGCAACGTGTGATGGTGGATACAATTTAATTATAGCAAGCGCTGGTACGGGGAAAACGTCAACTATTGTAGGGCGAATTGCCCATTTAATTAATAGTGGAGTTGAGCCTGAACAAATTCTACTATTAACTTTTACCAATAAAGCTGCCAGTGAAATGGTTCAAAGAGTTGCCAAATACTTTGGAGATGTTGTTGCCAAAAGAGTAATGGCTGGGACATTTCATAGTGTAAGTTTTAAGTTGCTAAAACAACTTGAGGTTAACATAATCCTTAAGCAACCCAACGAATTGAAAACACTATTTAAGTCTATATATGAAAAAAGAGTTTTTTATCACAGAGATGAAGAAGCCAATCCCTACGATGGTGGATATTTATATGACTTATATTCTTTATATTTAAATAGTAGTAATGGTGAAGAATTTGCAGCTTGGATTAAAGAAAAAAGTCCTGCTCATGAATTGTATATACCTATTTATGATGATGTAGTTTTAGAATTTAATGAATTAAAAATAAAACATGGTTATGCCAATTTTGATGACTTATTAACCATTATGCTAAAAAATCAAATTGATAATGACTTTGGTTTTAAAGAAATTTTAGTAGATGAATACCAAGATACAAATCCTTTACAAGGAAGACTATTAAGTGGATTTAGACCAAAATCTCTTTTTTGTGTGGGTGATTATGATCAAAGTATCTATGCTTTTAACGGATCAGATATTGGAATTATTGGTTCTTTTGAAACCAGATATGAAAATGCAACCGTGTATACTTTACGAAAAAACTATCGATCAACTCGACCAATTTTAGATCTTGCAACAAGAGTGATTGAACACAATGAAAGAATTTATGATAAAAATCTTGAAGTTGTGCGACAAGATGCTATATCTTCTCCAAAGTTATTGGGCTTTAATGAACTATTTGATCAATATGAGTACATTACAAAACTTATTTCACAATCACTTACTCCACATAATGAAATTGCAATAATTTTCAGAAATAATTCTAGTGCAGATGGAATTGAAGTAAATTTACGAGAGTACGATATTCCTGCAAAAAGAAAAGGCGGACATAGTTTTTTTGATTCTATGGAAGTGAAACTTACCCTGGATATCATGACGCTTATGTTAAACCCAAATGATATGATGGCTTTTATTCATATTTTAGAATATGGGAAAGGCGTTGGAAAAGCTATTGCGAAAGATCTTTTTGATGCTTTGATTAAACTTGGGTCTGGAAGTCTAATGGTTGGTTTATTTGATCCTGATGAGAGTATTAGAAACCCTTATGATACCAATGTGAAAAAAAATATTCAACTGGGGCTCTTTGATGACTTTATAGAATTGGGAAGTTTATCTAAATTCAAAGACAGTAATTTTGAAGAGAAATTTTTGTCAAATCCAATTATTAAACATCCAAAACTCTCCCGAGAAGGGGGAGAGTTTGTATATTTGTTTTACAAACTCATTAAGGAATTAAAACGAATCAAAAATCCCCATTCAATGATTGAGCATGTTTCAAAAAGTGAATTATACTTGTATGTGAGGAATTTTTTATCCACTAAAAGAGGAACCCAAAAAGATGGTGAACTAAATCAAGCATTATTTATCAGTGCGCAAACAAAAATTGATAGAAAAATGTCACTTCTTAAAAAACTCTCAACCCATTATAAAGAACTTTCAAAAT
>MAAG01000148.1:8585-11553 GCA_002163065.1 Arcobacter sp. 31_11_sub10_T18 | reverse complement strand
AAACCATCAACGAGTGCTGTTATGAACGGTAAAATTACTTCTTATAATCATGAGAAAGAGGGTCTTGAACCAAGCATTGAATTTATTCAATTGTTAAGTAATGAAAAAAAACTATTAGAAAAAATCTTGCCTTTAGTTCAACATCATTTAGCTCCTTTTCAACTTTATTTGCAAAAATCAAGTTTAAAAGCAGTAAAAAGATTGGCCACAAAAGTTAATATTGAAGACTTGTGTATTGTTTGTCTTGCTGATTGTAAAGGAAGAACAATTCCCAATAAAGATAAATGTGATCATGCAATTAAATGGCTACTGGATAATGCAAAAGAAGCAAAGGTCCATAAAGAAAAAATGAAGGCTCTTGTTATGGGAGCTGATTTAATAAGTTTGGGATTTAAACCAAGTCACAAGTTTTCTACCATACTTGAATACGCTTACGACTTACAACTTGAGCATGAAAACCACTCCAAAGAAAAACTTCTGGAGCTCATTTTAGAAAACTTCCAAATGAATTAATGAAAATATTTATTCATAAATTTTACTAATCTAGGGATAAATAATTGAATTTTCACTCGCATTTGCTGAACTGTACACAATAACATTGTATTTCTTTGCATAGTACTTCATCAGTAGTTTTTGTAAAATAGGTTGCGTTGAAGGTGTAAACCAAGCATTATTTGAAGTTGCAATCATATATTTCGTATCACCTAAATTTTTAAAAATCTCATCGGTTGTTGCTTCATAACAAATGGCATTTCTAAAATCAATACCTTTAATATTAAAAGTAGTTGCTTCTTTCGCACTTTCATAATCTTTGGCTCCCTCATAAAACATATCATTGATTAAATTTCTTATTTTTTCAGGAAGAGGTACTGCCTCACCAAAAGGCACCAATACAACCTTATGAGCAACATTTACTTTTTCCTTGGAGAAATGATAGGTAGAGTTATGATAAAGTCCATCTTTTTTATATAAAGAACCTGTAATAATATCAATTTGTTTTGATTTTTCTTTTAAGAGATTTAATAAGTTTTCATTTTTATTTAATATGATTGGAAAAGCAGTCTCTGGCAAAATAATTAAATCATACTTTTCTTCAATAGCTTTGTTGATAAAATTAATATTTTCAGATATTAATTCATATTTATAATTTTTCTCCCATTTAATGTGTTGATTAACGTTAAGTTGGGGCATGGATATTTTTAACTTAGGAGCTAACACTTTTCCACTTGGCAATAAGTAAAAAGACAAAACAAGGGGAATCCAGAATAAGTATTTAAACTTATTTAACAAAATCATTGAGAGTAAAATCAAAGCAAAATCAAGTTTAGTAATACCAAAATAGGAATCTATAAAAAGTAATTCAGGTTTTACCCAATTAAAACCAAAAGGTGCTAAAAAAGTAAAGCCAAAAAACAATACTGCTCTTATGTAAATAGAATCCTCAATGATTCCAATAAAATAGAAAATGATGGCATATACCAATCCCACACCTAAAATCACTAAAGGCATAAGATAATTTAAATCATAATATTCAAAGCTTAAAGCCAACCACCAACACCAAAATATCCCAATAAAAAAACCAGTATAAAACAGTGATTTTTTTGGAATAGTGAGAATTAAATAAATAGAAGTAAGACCCAATACTGAGTTGATTATTTTATTTTCAATATTAAAATAAGATAAATAAATAAAGGATGAGAATAAAATAGCGGCACACAAGCCTTTTATTATCATATTTTTGTTAAAATTATCGCGTTTTACTAAAAACATAAAAATGTATAATTACAAAGGATTTTAGATGAATATGGAACTTGTTCAGTCATTACTACCTCTAGTTGCGTTATTTGGGATATTTTATTTCCTAATTATTAGACCACAACAAAAACAAGCTAAACAGCACAAACAAATGATTGCGGATCTTAAAAAAGGCGACAAGATTGTAACAAATGGTGGCTTAATTGTTGAAATTATTAAAATTGACGAAGCACATTTAGTAGTAAAAAATCATGATAATACTGAAATGAAACTTATTAAAGATTTCGTTTCTAGACTATTAGCTGAATAAAAACTCTACAAACTAAAAGTTTAAAAAACGAGTAAATCTTTACTCGTTTGTTCTATCAAAATTCTATTTAAGGAAAAAGATTGAAAATCTTAAATTATAGACTTGTTATATTTATACTCAGTATAATATTTGGTGTAGTTTTTGCTATGCCTTCATTTTTGCAAACTGAAAGTGGAAAGAAAATTTCGCTGGGTCTTGACTTGCAAGGTGGATTACATATGCTTTTAGGTGTTCAAACCGATGAAGCTATTACTTCAAAAATTAAAACAATAGCAACTTCAATAAAATATTTTGCAGAAGATGAAGAAATATTAATAGAAGACTTAACTTTCAAAGATAACATTATAAGTTTTATCGTACTTGATTCTGATGAAATTACAAAAGTTGATACAATGTTGGCTGAAATTCAAGGACTTGATATTCAGAAAACTGATGACTTAAGTTATATGATTTCACTTCAACCTGCACAAATAGTTTTAACCAAAGACTTGGCAGTTTCTCAAGCAGTTGAAACTATTAGAAATAGACTGGATCAATTTGGTCTAGCTGAACCTACTGTAATAAGACAAGGGGCAGAAGACATTGTTGTTGAACTTCCTGGAATTAAAACAGCAGCTGATGAAAAAGCAGCACGTGAACTTATCTCTAAACCAGCTCATCTAGAGTTGATGGAAGTTGATGAAGACAGATCTGATCAAGTATATACTTTAACTACAGCACAAGCTGCTGAGTATGGTGACATCATTTTAGAAAGTAGTGATGGCAGTGGCACGAAATATATTGTGAAAGAAATTCCAATTTTAGATGGTAGCCAAGTAACTGATGCTCAAGTAGCCTTTGATCAAGCAAATCAAGCCATTATTAGTTTTGTATTAAATTCTAGTGGTGCAAAAATATTTGGAG
>MAAG01000148.1:0-8493 GCA_002163065.1 Arcobacter sp. 31_11_sub10_T18 | reverse complement strand
GGACGTGGGCAGATTTCTGGTGGATTTACAGTGGTTGAAGCTGGAAATGTTGCTATTGCACTTCGTTCAGGAGCGTTACCAGCATCTGTTAAGATGTTAGAAAAAAGATCAGTAGGACCTAGTTTAGGTGCTGATTCAATTAAAGCTTCAATGCTGGCACTTATCTTAGGATTTGTTCTTGTTATTGTTTTTATGGTTTTATATTATGGACTTGCTGGAATTATTGCAAATATTGCATTAATAACAAATATCTTTATCTTGATTGCTGTTATGGCAATGTTTGGTGCAACGCTAACCCTTCCTGGAATGGCTGGTATTGTATTAACGGTTGGGATGGCAGTTGATGCCAATGTAATCATTAATGAAAGAGTAAGAGAGCTTTTACGGCAAGGGATGAGTATTCCTAAAGCTATTGAAGATGGATACTCAAATGCAATGAGAGCAATTCTTGATGCAAACATCACTACACTTTTAGTGGCAGTTATTTTATATGCTTATGGAACAGGACCAATCAAAGGGTTTGCTGTAACAATTTCTATTGGTATTTTAGCATCAATGTTAACTGCAATTTTAGGAACACATGGTATTTATGAATCCTTACTTCCTCGAATTAATAAAAGTAAAAATCTTAGATTATGGTTTGGTATAAAATAATGGAAATCTTTAAAACAAATACAATATATAATTTTATGGCAAAAAGATTGCCATTTATGATGCTTTCGGGATTAATTCTTATTGCATCATTGACTTTATTAATGACGAAGGGTTTAAACTTTGGTATTGATTTTGCAGGTGGAACTATTGTTCAAGTTAAATATGAACAAAAAGCACCTATTGATAAAATAAGATCAATTTTGAGTGCAACGGAAGAATTTAATAATGCATCTATCACTGAATTTGGAAGTCCTGAAGAAATTATTATTAGAATTACAGGTTCTTCTTCTGATTTAAATTCAGATTTAGGCGACACTATTAGTGCGCTTCTTATTAAAACTGGAAAACATGAAGTAAGACGTGTGGATATCGTTGGTCCAAAAGTTGGAGGTGAGCTAAGAGAAAAAGGTTTAATGGCCTTAGGTCTTTCCCTTCTTGTTATTTTAATTTATGTTAGTTTTAGATTCGAATGGCGATTCGCTGTAGCTTCTATTTTTGCGCTTGTTCATGATGTTACAATTGCTCTTGGAATGATATCTTTATTTTCAGTTGATGTTAACTTAGATATTCTAGCAGCCATATTAACCATTCTTGGGTATTCCTTGAATGATACCATCATCGTATTTGATAGAATTAGAGAGGGTGTCCAAAAATCCCATAAAACTGTCCTTGAAGATGTTGTAAATGAGTCTGTATCAAGAACATTATCACGAACGACGTTAACTTCATTAACGACATTTTTCGTGGTTGTAACTCTGTTTATATTTGGTGGTGAGATTATTCATGGATTTGCCTTTACAATGCTTGTTGGTGTTGTAGTAGGAACGTATTCATCTATTTTTATTGCGGCATCATTTTTAGTTCAACTGAAATTTTCAGTTGCTAACTTTAGAGTTAAAGAAGCAGAGAAATTGAAACGACAGAAAGAAAAAGATAAGTTAAGAGCCATGTACGAACAAGGTACTGTTTAGAAACGATAGTTTCTAAACATCATCTTTTCCAATAA
The DNA here is from genome assembly GCA_002163065.1 of Arcobacter sp. 31_11_sub10_T18. Classification (GTDB taxonomy): domain Bacteria; phylum Campylobacterota; class Campylobacteria; order Campylobacterales; family Arcobacteraceae; genus MAAG01. Next base: position 6,833 of record MAAG01000148.1, on the reverse strand, counting down.
CTCTTCGTTGGAGTAAAGTTTTTAATACTCACGTACTTTAATGTACGCTGCGTTTAAAAACTTCACTCCGCCTCGATTTCTTACAAAATATAATATTTATAAACTATGTTTTTCTTTTATTATTCGCTTGGTAAAAAATCAAATTTGGATATAATAATGGTAAAAAAAATACTTCTTACTCTGCCGATTCTCTTATTGATTACTGGATGCACACCTCAAAAAGATATTAATCACACTACACCTAAAATATTTAAAACAGTTAAAATGTATTATGAACATATCTATGCTAGATTAGCGATAGACTGGAATCCTAATATTGATAGTCTTCAAAAGTTGACAAACGTGATTGAATTTAATATTGATGTTAATGGACAGTTTAAATATAGTATTATAAAAAATTCTAACAATTTAAAATTTGATCAATACGTTATAGATTATTTAGAACAACAACAAAGAAAAAAATTTTTATTTTTCAAAAGAAAAGTGAATCACAATATTCGTCTTTCCCTCCATCAAATTAATTATAAGTAGTTTAAACTTTGCGATAGAAAAAAAATCTATCACAGAGGAAGAATTATTATAAACGTAACACCTTCATTTCCAATACTATTACATTCAATGGTACCTTTTAACGTACTCATAACTATATTGTAGACAATGTTTAACCCAAGTCCCGTGCCACCATCTTCTCTATTTGTGGTAAAGAATGGGTCGAAGATTTTTGACAAGTTTTCTTTTGAAATTCCTTTACCATTATCTTTGTAAGTTATTTCCAAGTGATTGTTTGGATTAATCTGTACATTAATACTTATTAGACCTTCTTCTTGTTTTTCAAAGGCATGTCTAATTGAATTGGTAATTAGGTTCGTTAGTATTTGTGAATAAGCTCCTGGATATGAATTTAACTCTATATTGTCATCACAATGAATAGTAACTTTTAAACGGGTTTGTTTGATTAAGTAATTTAAACTATAAATAATCTCTTCTAAATAGAGTTTTATATTAAATTCCCTCTTTTGCTCGCTGGTTTGATCAACAGAAACTTGCTTGAAGTTTTTAACAAGCAGGGCAGTTTTCTTGAGGTTTATATTAATTTGTTGAGCTAAATCTGTGGTGATTTTGATAAACTCTTCAAAATCGCTTTGAGTCATTATTTCATTGGCATAATCCTTTTCAAGTTTTTTACTTATCTGTAGAAAGTGGGTAATTCCCATTAGACCGTTCCCCACTGGGGTATTTAGTTCATGGGCAACACCCGCAACCAATCCACCTAAACTAGCCATCTTTTCTGCTTCAACTAACATTTTCTGAGTTTGAATTAAGTTACTTATTGTTTGTTCTAATTCATCATTTGATTTTTCTAAGTCTTCGGTTCTATCTTTGATTTTTTCTTCTAAGGTTTTATTGATTTCATTTAGTTCTTTTGTTACATTATTTAACTCAGTTATATCAATTACCGTACCCACAATTCCATCGATTTTATTACTCATATTTGAAAAGGTATTTTTGAATAAAATTACATCTCTTAATTCTCGATTGGCATTATATATTTTTGTATTAAATATATTGCTATCTCCTTTGAGTAGTATTTCCTTATCATCCAAATCGTATCCTCGGGTTAATTCAGTATCTTTTATCTGAATTATAGACTTCCCTAAAATCTCTTCTTTTTTGTACCCAAAATAATCTAAAAATGCCTTATTAAAACCTATATAGTTTAAATTAATATCTTTAATATATATGGGAACACTTACAGTATCCATCAAAAGTTGTTGGAAAACTAATTGTTGTTCTATTACTTCTATTCTGTTAATCAAAGACTTTCTCATACTTTCAAATTCTTTGGATAAAGTTCCTATCTCATCATTTGACTTAATGGTAATTTCAAAAGATAAATCGCCTGAAGTGATTTTAGTTGCAGCGGTTGTAAGTTGTTTAATAGATTTTGTAAATTTATATATAATAAAAAAAATAATTACAAATAGTAGTAGTACCAGTAAAATAGAATATTGAATTAGGTTGTTTTCATAATCTTGAAGATGGGCATTAATAATATCTTTCGTATACAAAATATTAAGTTTTCCAATTAATTGACCATCTCTTACTAATTCAAAATTATTTTTGATGATGTTATTAATATTGTATTGTTTTGTATCTAGTTTAAAATCAAGCACTGTACTATAATCAATTATCTCTATTTTTACAATTTCTGGATCAAGATATAAAGAGTTAAGGTTTGAATATAAAATGTCTTTATTATAATCAAAAAGAAGCTGTGATATAGTATTCTTATATATTAATTCATTATAGGTTATTTTATTATTTAGTCGTTCAATTGAGTTTGATCGTTCAATATCAATGATGTAAGTATCAAATAAAGCAATAAATATAGAAGTAAATATGGATATTGTTAAAAATATTTTTACAAATATGCTCATAGTTTAAACCTTAAATATAACTATGTAAATATTAAGTACTTAATATTAAATATATTATCATTAAAAAAAATAAATATGACTTAAAAAATTTTACCAATAATTAATATTAAAATAACTGTTTTCTAAATAATTTTTCAGTTTAACCCATAGGAATATAGACTTCGATTAATGTAAATAAAGCAACTGAAAATTTATATTTAACAAATGATACTAATATGAACAGCGAAAAATTATAGATTATAAATAAATAAAATTGCGTTAAAATATTTTAGCTCAAATTAATCGAGAAGATTATTCCCTACATATTTCTTGATTTATTCAAATTCCTCCTCTTTACAATATAAAAAGCGTTTTTTCGCTATTATATCTGCTTTAAATAAAAGATTTCAAAAGGATAATCATGGATTGGGGTAAGGTAACTTATATTTTCTTTTCACTCATGTCACTAACTACAACAGCAGGGTTTATTTATGAACCAAATGCTATAGCATTGTTTTTAGCAGCAGGTGTAAATATAATATCTACGATTTTAAAAATTGGTGTAAAAAATTTATTGGCAGCAGAGCTACTTGCAAGTTCATTGGTTGCAGATTTACATCTTATTCCCGCATTTATGGTATTAACTTTTGTAGATAATGAAAGAATGGCAATAGCACTTGCTATTGGAGCAATCGTAGCAAATGTATTTTCGATTGCCTTGGCTCTAATTGAGAGTGCAAAAAGTGAAGATAAGGAAGAGTTTTAATGGAATACAACCCTCAAAGTATTGAGACAAAATGGCAACAGTATTGGGACAAAAATGACTGTTTTGAGCCAGAAGATAACACAAAAAAAGAAAAAAAATTTATATTAAGTATGTTCCCTTATCCTAGTGGAAGAATTCATATGGGACATGTTAGAAACTATTGTCTAGGTGATGCTTTTGCTCGACATTTTAGAAAAGAAAATTATAATGTTTTACATCCAATTGGATGGGATAGTTTTGGAATGCCAGCTGAAAATGCTGCTATTAAAAATAAGCTACATCCAAAAAAATGGACTTATGAAAATATCGATTATATGAGAAAAGAGTTAACTGGATTGGGATTGTCTTTTTCTAAAACAAGAGAATTTGCAACCAGTGATGAATTGTACACAAAGTGGGAACAAGAATTTATCATTAAAATGTATGAAAATGATTTATTATATAGAAAATCAACCACAGTAAACTGGTGTGAAACTTGTCATACTGTACTAGCTAATGAACAAGTCGAAGATGGATGTTGTTGGCGATGTGATAACGAAGTAGATCAAAAAGATATGCCTGGTTATTATGTATCAATTACTAAGTATGCACAAGAATTATTAGATGATTTAGATGATTTAAAAGAAGATTGGCCATCACAAGTTCTTACTATGCAAGAGAACTGGATTGGAAGAAGTGAAGGTTTAGAGTTTGAATTTGAATTAACAACTGATTCACGATACAAACTTGATAAGGTATTTAGAGGATTTAATGTATTTACAACAAGACCAGATACTATTTATGGAGTAAGTTATGCTGCACTTGCCCCTGAACATCCAATTGTACAGTATCTAGTTGATCATCTTATTTTACCAGAAAACACAATTAATAAAATCAAAGCAATGCAAAGAGTAAGTGAAAGAGATAGAGCCACACAAGACAAAGAAGGTTTATCCCTAGAAATTGATGTAATTCATCCTTTAACTGGTGAAAAAGTTGCCGTTTGGGTTGCGAACTTTGTATTGGCATCATATGGTGGCGGAGCAGTTATGGCTGTGCCTGCGCATGATCAAAGAGATTTTGAATTCGCTAAAGAATATGATTTACCAATTAAACAAGTAATTGTTAAAGATGAAGTTATTGAAAATATGACAGAAGCTTATACTGAACCTGGAACTTTAATTGACAGTGGTACTTTTTCAGGTTTGAAAAACTCTCAAGCAAAAAAAGCAGTTGTTTATCATTTTACTCAAAATTCAATTGGAAAAAAACAAATCAATTTTAAACTAAGAGATTGGGGAGTTTCAAGACAAAGATATTGGGGTGCTCCAATTCCTTTTGTTCATTGTAACGATTGTGGTTTGGTAGCTGAAAAAACTGAAAACCTACCAATTACATTACCAGAAGATGTTGAAATTACAGGTGAGGGTAATCCTTTAGATACACACCCTACATGGAAACATTGCGCTTGTCCAAAATGTGGGCAAGATGCTTTAAGAGAAACTGATACCCTTGATACATTTGTACAATCAAGTTGGTATTTTTTAAGATATGCAACCAACCCAGAAAAATGGGAAGAAATGGGTATCTCTAAAGAAGACAGCGATTACTGGATGGACGTTGACCAATATATTGGTGGAATTGAACATGCTATTCTACATCTTCTTTATTCAAGATTTTTCACTAAAGCACTAAATTCTTTAGGATATACAGAATCTAAAGAACCTTTTAAAAGATTATTAACTCAAGGAATGGTACTAAAAGATGGTGCCAAAATGAGTAAATCAAAAGGTAATGTTGTAGACCCTGATAAAATTGTACAAAAATATGGAGCAGATACCGCTCGATTATTTATGATGTTTGCAGCTCCTCCTACTAAAGAATTAGAGTGGAATGATAGTGCTGTTGAAGGTTCTTTTAAATTTTTACGACGATTTTCAAATAAAGCTGAAGAAGTTCAAGGTGCTGGGCTTAAAGATATCAATTCTATTGTACACAGTGAATTATCTAAAGATGAGAAAGAAGCTAGAAAAAAAGTACATGAAGCACTGAAAAAAGCCAATGATGTATTTAATAAAACTTATGCCTTTAATACTTTAATTGCTGCATCCATGGAAGCAATTAATGCCTTAAGTACTCAGAAAAACAAAGCTGTTTGGGCTGAAGGGTATTATATTTTAAGTAATATTCTTGAACCTATTGCTCCTCATTTATGTTGGGAATTAAGTGAAACTTTATTTGATAAGTCCAACTTTGATAAACCATTAGAAGTTAATGAAGAAGTTTTTGTTCTAGATTCAATTTCTTTGGCTGTTACAATTAATGGTAAAAAAAGATGTGAGATTGAAGTTTCACCAGATGCCAGCAAAGAAGACATATTAGTATTGGCAAAACAAACAGCTGCAAAATGGATTGAAGATAAAAATATCATCAAAGAAATAGTTGTGCCAAATAAACTTGTAAACTTAGTAATCAAAGGATAAGACAAATGAAAAGTATTCTTAACACTCGAAAGGTATTTTTAATGCTTTTCGCATTTCATCTTGGTCTTGTGGTTATTTTGACGGGTTGTGGATATAAACCTTCGTCATCTTATGCTAAGAAAAAAATACAAGGTAATGTTTATGTGCATGTGGTAATTGATCTTGAAGAGCCCAAGAACTCAGTACTAGTAAAAGATGCATTAAATGAAATTGTTGTTGGACAGTTTAATAATAAATTGGTTTCAAAAAGAAGTCTTGCAGATACGGTTTTAACTGTACAACCTGCCTCTATAGATACTCAAGAACTTCAAAAAGATGAAGATGGATATGTCAACTTATATAGAACCAATGTAAACATTACTGTTTCTTATGTAGGTCCTAATGGTAAAGGAACAACATCTGTCTCTGGTAGTTATGATTTCTCTGTTGATGATGGTTCAACCATTTCTGATGCAAAAAGATTTGAAGCAATTAAAATTGCATCATCAAAAGCTTTAGAAGAAATAGTTTCTAAATTTGCAATCGAGTCATTTAAAAAAGATAAAGTTGATGGTGACGAAAATAAAACTAAGTGAGTTTTTAGATAATAAATCAATGTACTATGATGAAATTGATTATAGTACAATTAAAAAAGCATGGAATGAGTTAAAACCTCATGTTTCTTTACCCTTTGTGATACATCTTGTAGGAACAAACGGTAAAGGATCTACTGGTAGATTTCTAGCCCACTATTTAAACAAAACAAACTACAAGGTTCTACATTACAGCTCTCCTCATATATTAAAATTCAATGAACGTATTTGGATAAACGGTAGTGATGTAAGTGATGTAATTTTAGAAGATACACATAATAAACTACAAACAATTTTATCTGAAAACTTAATTGAAAAACTAACCTACTTTGAATACACCACCTTATTATCTTTCTATTTATCATCTGGTTATGATTATTTGGTTTTAGAAGCGGGACTTGGTGGGGAGTTTGATGCGACCAATGTTGTAAAAAATGATTTAACATTAATAACAACAATAGATTTTGACCATCAAAGTTTCTTAGGTAATACTATCAAGGAAATAGCGGGAACAAAACTGCGTAGCTGTGATACTAAAATGATTGTGAATAAACAAGTACATGAAGAAGTTTATGCTATTGCAAAAGAATATGACTTTTCTCATGTTGATACATTT
>MAAG01000191.1 GCA_002163065.1 Arcobacter sp. 31_11_sub10_T18 | reverse complement strand
TGTATTTGTAGAATTGTATCGAAAGAATAAGAAAGAACACCAAAATCAAAAATGATTTTGGTGTTTGTTATTTAGTGTAGATCAGCGTTAAGTTTCACTTCTCTAGTACTTCTCATTGCAATGATTTGACCATTTACAGAGTTTTGTCTAAAGTGAACACCATTTACTCCAATAAAGTCCATACCTCGCATAAGAGTTTTAATTTCTTTTTCAGGGTTAGACTCAGCAATTGCAGCAACTGCTTTTTCAGATAAAGTGATTTTTGTTCCAGGTAAAATTGTTACACCTGCATCTAAAATACAACTATCACCAATAGCTGTACCAGTACAAGAGTTAGCACCAAGTAAAGTATTTTCACCAATAGAAACTGGAACACCATCAGTACCTGATAGTACTCCAAGAATAGAAGCTCCACCACCAACATCAGAACCAGCTCCAACAACAGCAGAAGAAGAAATTCTTCCTTCAACCATTACAGAACCTTCAGTTCCAGCATTAAAGTTAATATAACTAGCACCTGGCATAACTGTAGTTCCAGCAGCTAATTGAGCACCAAATCTTACTTTTGATGTTTCTAAAATTCTTGTATTATCAGCAGGAATTACATGAGATAAAAATCTTGGGAATTTATCAACCATAGTAATTTCAGGATATTTACCACTTATTTTTAATGCAATTTCATTTTCTCTTAACCAATCTAATTCAATAGGAGTAGTTCCAGCCCATGCACAATTGTGTAATTTTCCAAAAGCACCGTTTAAATTTAGACTTCTAAGTTTTGCTTTTCCAGTTGATAAAGCATATAGTTTTAAATATGCAGCTTCTGCTGATTCAAGAGCTTCATCTTCAAAAATGAATACCATTTTAAAGTTTGCAGCAGTTAATCCACTATCTTTTGGTAAAGATGACAATTGAGAGATTACTTGAACATTTTTATGCTCACTTCCCTTAGCTTCTGGAATATAAGGTCTAAATGATTCAATACATTTTGTTAAGAAAACATCATTTACATCACAAACCAATTCACTAGAAGTTGTATCAACAGCAATATCAGCTTCTTTTAATGCATTTAAAAAAATTGCAGCACTACCAAAGTTTTCATCCCAGTTTACAACTGGAAATGTCGCTTGTAATATTTTTTCAGGGTTTAATTGACCTCTATCAACTCGTGCAAGTCCAAAACCAATTGGATTTCTATACCAAGATTGTGCTTGAATATCTTCAACTAATGTTTTAAATTCGTCTTTTGTATAAATCATATTTTTTCCTATCAAATTTTTGCGGATTATACTATAAATATTCTAATAGTGTATTTAATGTTTTATCGAATAGTATCCATATCGATGATTGCAAGAGGTGAATTAACTCCATGCAATGCATTTAACAAGGCATTTGCACTACTTGATCGTATAATTATTTCATAACGATATTTGTTTGCAATTTTAAATATACCACACTCACCAAAACCTACAACTTCTATTTTCTCGTTCTGCTTTAATATAAAAATATACTTATCTAATTCTTGTTTGACTTTAAAACCATTGGTATGAGCAAATACAATTTTAGCCATTCTTACATAAGGAGGATAGAGCTCTTCTCTAAATTCTAATTCATCTTTTAGAAAGTCTTCATAATCACTATTGCTTAAGTAATAGTCAAAAAAATCTTCGTTTTTAGTCTGGATAATCACTTCACCAAAACCTTTTCTTCCACTACGTCCAGCAATTTGAATTAAAAGAGATAAGGCTTGTTCTCTAGCTTTGTAAGAATTCATATTAAGTACTGAATCCATTCCAAGAACAACAGCTAGGGTAACATTGTGATAATCATGCCCTTTTGAAAGCATTTGAGTTCCAACCAAGATATCAATTTTCTTTTCATTAAAATCATTTAATACTTTTTTTAATTTAGTGTCAGTGGTAATTTCATCTCGATCAAAACGCATTATTTTTCTATCATAATAAATAGCATTTAATTCTTCTTCAATCTGAGCAGTTCCCACTCGTAGATTTCGAATAATTCCATGTTCACAAGAAGGACAATGGGAGGGAATCATTTGAGCATAACTACAATAGTGGCACTTTAAAGCCAAGGCATTCTTATGTAAACTCATTGCAACAGAGCAATAAGGACACTGAACAGACTTTCCACATGAAGTACAAATTTGATACTTAAAATTAGCTCTTGTAGGTAAAAAGACAATCACTTGATTGTTATTTTGCAGAGTATGTGTTATTTTGTTTAACACATTTGCACTTAAGGCAGTATCACTATCAAAGTAAGAGATCTTTTTATTGGAC
>MAAG01000054.1 GCA_002163065.1 Arcobacter sp. 31_11_sub10_T18 | reverse complement strand
AAAGTTCAATTACTATCTCACAAGTGGAACTTTGTCCTCATTCCCCAAATGACAATTGTGTTTGTAGAAAACCGCTTACAGGTATGATTGATAATATCTTGGAAAAACATGATATTGACCTTCAAAACTCATGGTTAATAGGTGATAAGTCTTCAGATATCCAATGTGCCATCAATGCAAATATTAAAAATACCATTCAAGTAAAATCAGGACATGATTTTGAAGAAAAAGACTCTAAAGCCGATTATGTATGTGCTTCAATAAAAGATGTAGCAAAAATCATTAATTGTTATTAATTAACTCACGTACACCTCAATTACGTATTTTAATTCCCCTCACTAACTAAACTATAACAAAATTTTAGATAAACTATTTGCCTTATGTAAACAAATGGATGTAATATGAAATATACAAATATAGATTTTAATAATAAAGCGATTTTAATAACTGGTGGGGCTGGATTTATTGGCTCAAACTTGGCATTTTACTTTCAAGAAAACTATCCTTCTTCAAATGTTATTGTAGTGGATTGTTTTAGAAGTGATAAAACTTTAGGAAATGGTAACTTACGAAGTTTTGGTCATTACAAAAATCTTCTTGGTTTTACTGGTACTGTTATTAGTGGTGACCTGAATGATAAAACAATTTTAAAAAAATTAGAACATGATTTTAACTTTGATTTTATTTTCCATGAAGCGGCAATTTCAGACACCACTGCCACTGAACAAGACTTGATGATTCAAACAAATGTAAATGCTTATGAAGACTTATTGAAAATTGCAATCAATCATAATGCAAATATGATTTATGCAAGTTCTGCTGCCACTTATGGTGATGCTCCTAGTCCACAAACTGTGGGACGTGAAAACCCTGGAAATGTATATGGTTTTTCAAAATTGATGATGGATAATATTTCTCGTAAATATATTCAATCAGGAGTTGATATTTCAATAGTGGGACTTAGATACTTTAATGTATATGGTCCAAGAGAGTTTTATAAAAACAAAACAGCATCAACAGTTGTGCAGTTTGGGCATCAAATACTTTTAGGTAAAACGCCTAGGTTATTTGAGGGTAGTGATCAAATATTACGAGATTTTATTTATATAGATGATGTTATTCAAGCAAATATAAAAGCTTGTGATCCAAAAGCTAGTGGCGTATACAATGTGGGTACAGGGAAAGCAAGAAGTTTTCAAGACATCGCTGATATCTTACAACGTGAATTGGGCACAGATTTAGGTACGGATTATATTCCAAACCCATTTGTAGGACAATACCAGTTTCACACAGAAGCAAATATTGATGATACAATTGAATATCTTGATTATAAACCAGCAGTAGAGATGGAAGAGGGTATTAAAAATTATATTCCTGAAATCATCAGACTTTATAAGTCTGAAGTAAGTAGTAAGTAATACATATGATTAATAATCACACTCCA
>MAAG01000175.1 GCA_002163065.1 Arcobacter sp. 31_11_sub10_T18 | reverse complement strand
TTCAATTGTGGAAACGTAAGCCGCTGCCAGCTTTGAGATTTTTATTCAAGCTCTTATTTTTATCTAGTCTTACTAGGTTAAAATAAGAGCTTTTTTTTTAGCCTTTTTTTTGCTTCCTTTATTCACTTAGCTTATTTATCTATGCTTCTATCTTTCTTTTTAATAGTTATCACTTTATCTTTTCCTTATTTATCTTTATTGATGCTTTTCAATATTCCTTCAATCACCATTTACTTATAAATAATTTAATGAAGAAAATAAACAACACATGAATAATACAGTTTTATAAAATTAAAAGAGTAATATTTGTAAAATTGCATTAGAAATTACAATTAATAAAAGGGAAGATATGAAGTCACATGAAATAGATTATGAAATTTTAGGTTCAGAATTACAAGCAGTTGAAGTTGAGTTAGATCCAAATGAAACAGTAATAGCTGAAGCTGGTGCTATGTGTTGGATGGATGAAGGTATAAACTTTGAAGCAAAAGCAGGTGATGGTTCTGATGTTGATGAAGGATTCTTTGGAAAAGCATTTGGTATGGGAAAGAGAATGTTAACTGGGGAATCTCTTTTCATGACTCATTTTACAAACCAAGGTAGTGGAAAGAAACGAGTGACGTTTAATGCTCCATATCCAGGTAAAATAATTCCCATTGATTTATCTAAAACGGGTATGTTAACTTGCCAAAAAGATTCTTTTTTATGTGCTGCTTTAGGAACTAAAATTGATATAACTTTTTCAAAAAAAATTGGTGTTGGTTTGTTTGGTGGAGAAGGTTTTATTCTTCAATCACTTGAAGGTGATGGAAATGCTTTTATCCATGCAGGTGGTACGGTTGTAGAGAAACAACTAAATGGTGAAAAGCTAATTGTTGATACAGGGTGTTTGGTTGCATTTGAAGAAGGAATTAAATACGATATTCAAAGAGCAGGAAACCTTAAATCGATGATTTTTGGAGGTGAGAGTTTATTTTTAGCCACCCTTCAAGGACATGGAAAAGTTTATTTGCAATCATTACCTTTTTCTAAACTGGCTGACAGAGTATTACAAAATGCTAAACATGATTCTGGTGCTAATTCTACAGTAGCTGGGAATGATTCAGTTATTGGTGGATTGTCAAAAATGTTTGAACGTTAAATATTAAAAACATAATGTGAGAAAACTCATTTTAATTTATGAGTATCTCACATTAATGACATTGTTTTAATAAACTATTGCTTTTCTAAAATTGCTTCTATTTCTTTGATAGCTTCTTCATTTTTTAAACTAAATTTAATTTCAATTCTTCTTGATGCATCCTTGTCTTCAATATTATTTGCATTATAAATAGGATCTAAATAAGATCTACCACTAGCAACTACCAAGTGTCTTAATCGATCTTTTTCATCAAAGCCTAAAGAAAACAAAAAGTCCATAACTGAGTAAGCTCTTTGTTGAGATAGATTTAAGTTATATAAAAAAGAACCTTTTGTATTGGTATGCCCTTCGATAAATATTTTATCTATATGTTTATTTATTTCTTCATTTTCTATTATGGTATTAAAGTATTTATAGACAGTTTTTTCAAGAGCTTTTTTTGCTTCAAGTTTAAGTTCATGTTTTCCTTCTTCAAAAAGAACATTTGCAGATAATCGAATAGAGCCATTTTTAGGATCAATTTGCATATCGCTACCTAAAGATTGTTTTAACAAAGTAATTACCTTTACTTTAATTCCTGTTAGGTTTTTTATCTTTTCTTTTGTTGCCAATAAGTCTTTAGAAAAATGTTCATGTTTATCATTACTAAGTTTCATCTTTTCTAAGAGAACTTTAATCTCATCACTAAGCTCTACATTGGTTTGAGTGAATGACATAATTAGATTCTTTTTTAAGATCACTTCATTTAATAGTTCACTTAATTCTTTTTCTTTTTGTTCTAATATTGATTGTGTGACTGCTAATTTATCTAAAGTACTTGTATTTAGAGTTGTGCTTTTTTCTAGTTTATTTTCAAAATCTTTTTGAAGTTTAAGTATTTCATATATTCTTTCTTCTTTTGCTAGAAGCTCTATTACTTTAATTTTCCCCTCTTTAGTTAAAAGTTCTATTTCATTTGATAAACTTTCTTTTTTCTCTTTAAAAGCTGAAATTAAATTTTCTTTTTCTTGAATTTCTTTTAATAGTTTATTGAGCGATTCTTCTTTTTGAAGAAGTGAGGAGTTTGTAATCTCTAATTTTTCAACTAAAGACAAGTTTTCAGTTTTTTGTTTTGATACTTGAGTTTCATAATTTTTTTGAACACTCAAATATTCATTAATTTTATTTTCTTTATTTACCAATTGATTTTCTTGTTCATCTAATTTTGTTTTATATTCTAGGAGTTGCGTTTCAAGTACCTTATTTTGGATGATGGTATCTTTCAATATCTTATCATTGTATTTCAATTTCTCACTAGTGTCTTTTAGTGAAAGTTTAACATCTGCCAATTCAATAATAGTATTAGATATTTTAAATTCTTTGGCTTCTAATTCTTTTTTCGTTTTTTCTAGTTTTGTTTTCTCACTTATTAGTACTCTTTCTAAGATTTTAGATTCACTTTCAAGAAGTGAGTACTTAACAATAATAGCTCCAATAAGTAAAATAAATACAAACAATAATCCTGCCATTAAGTCTGCATATGAAATCCAAAAATTGGTATTGTTGTTATCATTATTCATGATTAACTGTCTTCATATTTTTTTCTAATCATGTCTTGTCCTAAGGACTTAATATCACTTGAAATTAATTCAAAGGAAGCCAATACTGAATATATTTCAGATTTTAATGCTTTTGCAAAGGTATTATATTCAGATAAGGAATTGGAAGTTCCTGAATTCATTTCTAACATTTTTTCATGTAGTTTTTCATAGTTTTCTAACAGTTGTGCTTGTTTTTTCGCATTTAAATCAAATGACTCAATTAGTTTCTCATGTCTATTGGTTAGTTTTGATTCAAAACCCAGATGCTCAGTATTTAGTTTTTGAAACAGCTCAATTTTTGACTCTACAACATTGTTCAATGTTTGTATAAATTGTGGGTTTACGGTATCTTCTAATTTTTGTAATAAATTGTCATTTTGTGTTTTGTTTTGAATTAATGTCAAAATTTCTATTTCATCTTTGTTCCAAATTTTGTCATGATATAGAATTTTAGTTTCCTCTATGCTATTTTGAATTTTAGTTAAACCTCTTTTTTCAAAAAATACCCACCATAAAGATAAAAATATTCCATAAATAGATGCATAAAATGCAGTTCCAACTCCACTTAAAAGGGTAGTGATTTCTTTATCCAAAGCAGCTTGGGATTCAACAGAAAAATCTGGCATTGATATGGCAATTGCAGTAAATGTACCCAATATTCCTAAGGTTGGGAATATTGATGCTGCTGTATTTGAAAAATGGTCATTTCGTATTTTTCTTAATTGATTGTCAAAAAAATGATTGATATTTCCATATGCTTTTTTTCTACCCGCAATTTCCAATTCATTATCTTTTAGGTATTCATCAATATGATCATTTGTTTCATCAATTGAATTGTGATATTTTGAAAATGAATACCAAGCATTGTGTTTAATAAACAATAGAAAAATTAAAAGTATAAAACCAATAATAATAATGGTGTGAAATTCTGTTTTTAATGAAATATATTTTACATAGGCTAAAAACAATGTGCAAAACATTAATAATGGTATTGAAAGGATAATGAGAAATCGAGGAAAAGATGAAACTTTTTGTTTTGGTATTTTAGTCATGAAAAACCTTTATGATAATTTATATATTCTTAGATATTGTAACACAAGAAATATTACAAGAGATTATAAAATTATTAAAAAAGTGAGAAAGATGATATTTATATCTTGAAGATAATATAAGATTTATATACTATTAATGATTATAGTTGTTTACTTATTTCAATAGCTTGCCATACTACTACAAAATTTAGAACAAATATTAATAAGGATGATGCTCTAGAAATTATTTTTTCTTTTTTTGTTCTTTTTCTACCGTGCGCCTTGAGGGACATTTTCATATGTTTAATGGTGGCTAGTATAATTATGATAACTAAAAATATTTTTGTCACTAAATACTTAGCAAGTAGAGTTGTATAAAATTCGGGAATTAGAAACTGTGAAAACAGAGAGTTTTTGTTTAATAACAAAGCTCCTGTAATCACAAGTAGAGTTATCCATATCAATTGAAAGTAACCATAAAAAGGTCCAATTGCTTGATAAATGGTGTTTTGAACTTTTGGGTCTCTAAAATAGATTCCCATCCCAAAGAGTAACAGTCCTCCACCAACCCAAGCAGTTGCCGAAATGATATGAATAAAAAGAATTAAATTAATCGTTATCTTTACTTTCTAAAATTTCAATGGAGATGATTTTGTCTCCTTGCGAAATAGAATCTAGAGTGATAAAACTCATTTCATCTTCTTCTTCAATCCCTCCAAATACTGTATGTCCACCATCTAAATGTGGACATTCTGCAAAACAGATGAAAAACTGGCTTCCTCCAGTATTTGGCCCACTATGTGCCATAGATAAACTACCTTTATTGTGTACTTGTTTATCTGCTTTTGTTTCACATTCAATTGCCCAACCAGGTCCTCCCATTCCAGAACCTTCTGGACATCCACCTTGTGCCATAAAACCAGGAATTACTCTGTGAAAGTTTAAATCATTATAAAAACCATCATTTGCTAAAAATGAAAAATTTGAAACAGCAGTTGGTGTTGCTTCTGGAAATAGTTTAATCCATAAGTCTCCATTATCTGTTACTACTTTTGCGTATTGTAATTTACTCAATTCTTCTTGCGATAAATCATATTTTTTAATTTCTTTTTGAAATCCAAACATTATTGTCCTTTAATTAATTTTCGCAATTATACCATTTTTTGATTGTATTATATTTTTGTTTGCTTGATTTATTTAAATTATATAAAATAGTAGCGTAATGATTTTATTTTTCATTGATGAATATCAATTTAGCTTAGTTTTGTTTTTCGGGAGTTAGGTAGTTAAATTTGACCAGTGTTTTAACCAGCTCCTTATATACAGGAGCAGCTGATTGTGAAGCATAATGATAATACCAATATTTTCCAGTGGAAACAGGTTCAAAGACGGTAACTCCAATAGTGTATTTATTTTCTTTATCATTTGCAAAGCCAAAAAATGAACTAATATATCGTTTGAGATATCGTCCTCTACGTGCAATTTGAGCAGTTCCCGTTTTACCACCGATTTCTAGACCATCGATTTTACTGTATATTCCTGTACCTTCATCTACAGTTCTGATTAACATTCGTTTAATATTATTGGCAGTTTTTTTGGAAATGACTTTAACAGGCTCTTGCAAATCAAGTTTGATTGTTTTATTATTGGGAGTGACTAATGCTTGGACAATTTGAGGGGTGACCATAAACCCATCGTTATTAAAAACAGTATATGCCTTTATCATTTGCATAAAAGTAGAGGTCATACCTTGTCCATAGGAAACGGTTGCTTTATAAACATTATCTTTTCCTTTACTCTCACCTGCTCTAAATTTATATACTTGAGGCATACGACCTTTTTTTTCATAGGGTAAGTCAATACCTGTTTTTTCTGTGATACCAAAACTCTTTAAACCTGAGCTAAAATCTTGTCCCGATAGGCGTTGTACCAATTGTAAAATACCTATATTACTTGAATAAACAATAATATCATCAATGGTAAGATAATGTTTTTTAAATTGATGGTCATCTCTAATTTTGTGTCGGCCAAGTTTATATACACCTCTTCTGTATTCACCTTTTTTATTTGGTTTCCCTTTTTTATTATAAGCAAATAAGAGTTCATTTTTTTTAACCAAGTTTTTATTCAAAACCAATGCAAGAGAAATGGGTTTTAAAATTGACCCTGGTTCAAAAGGATGTTCTATGGCTTTAACATTAAGTGAGGGGATATCTTTTTGTTTGATATTTTCAGGATCAAATCTATTTGATGTGGCTAGTGATAATACTTTTCCGGTACGACTTTCAACAATAGATATAATTATTTCTTTCGCTACAAGTTTTTTCTTATAATTATCCAGAATCATTTCAATGTTTTTTTGAAGTTTAAGGGGAATGTTAAGTTTTAAGGTTGCTCCATCATCTCTACTTTTTATAATGGATTCTTTATTAAATGATATATACGATAATACATCTCTCTCACCTTTTAAAATTCCATCTTTTGTATTGTTAAGTAACTCGTCATAGCTTTTTTCTAAACCTTTGATTCCTTTAACCCGGGTTTTTTCTTCTTTTGATTCATACTTAGAAATATAACCCACAACTGGTGTTAAAGCATTGGTATAAGAGTAGAGCCTTTTCTCACCACTTTCATTGACACTAAGCCCTCTTAAGATTTTCCCTCCACGAACATTGACTGATTTGAAAACCTTTAGTCTTCTTAATTTAAAACCCAACTCTTTTAAGTTTTTAGCAGTTCTAGAATCTATGTTATATGAGAGTACAACACTTCCGGCTTTACGGAGGGATTTGTTTATTTTTTTTCTTATAATTTTTTCAGAAATATTACTATAGATTGAAAAAAGTTTTATAAATAATTCTTTTTTGTCTAAATCTAAAAAACGGGTATCAATTGAGGCTTTGTATAGTTTTTTGGAGGAGCTTATTTTAAAATTATCTGAGCTAATAATATCGCCACGTACGGCCAATTCATTTTTTGAAGTAAGTAGACTTGGTAGTCTTCTATAGTTCTTCATTGTATTAGAAACAGAAAAGATAAGTATAAAAAGAGCTAATGCAATAAACAAAAATAGTATGGTGATTTTTTTTATTTTATTTATTTGACTTAGATCTAAATCAGGCGTTTTTTTTGAAGGCATCTTTATCCATATTATATTATAATAAGAGATGAATTTTAGCCAAAACAAGATTAAATCCAAAACTGCATTTATTAATGACGATAAAAAACCTGATTATCTCTTATTTCTCTTAGCCTCACTGGCAATTATAATTAGCATCATATTTTCTTACTCTTTATCTGTATATACTGTTCTAAACTACGATTATAACCAATTTCATTTTTTTATGAGACAACTTTTTGTAGGTACTTTTTCTATTGTTATTATGTGGATTCTATCTCAAATGGAACCTTCTAAAATAGTAGGAAAAACTGGAATGACTCTGTTTCTTTTGTTCTTTTTCATTATGGCTATTATGCCATTTTTACCAGCTTCTATGGTAACAGCTTCAGGGGGTGCTAATAGGTGGATCAGATTACCTGGGTTTTCACTCTCACCTGTAGAGTTTTTTAAAATAGGATTTATATATTTTCTGTCTTGGAGTTTTCATAGAAGGGTCATGGATCAACCTAAAAAAATGAAATGGAAAGAAGAAATGATTTTGGTATTGCCTTATCTTGGCGCTTTTTTACTGGTGGTTTTCATTGTAGCTTTTATGCAAAAAGATTTTGGACAAGTAGTTCTTATGGGTGGAGTTTTATTTATATTGTTAATGTTTGCAAATAGAAGCATGAAATTCTTCTTAAGTTTAGGTGGAGTTGCCATAGTTGGTTTTGTAGGATTGATAATAGCTGCACCCCACAGAATTCTTCGAATTCAAAGTTGGTGGAGTATGGTACAAGATTCTATTCTTTCCTTTATGCCAGAAATTGTATCGGATAAATTAAGAATTGAAGACTTCCCTGAGCCTTATCAAGTGTCTCACTCTCTAAATGCCATTCATAATGGTGGGTTTACAGGAACTGGATTATCTGAAGGTTCTCTAAAAATGGGTTTTCTTAGTGAGGTTCATACGGATTTTGTACTTGCTGGAATTACTGAAGAAATAGGACTTCTTGGTCTTGTTTGTATTGTTGGATTATTATTTATAATCATATGGAGAATATTCAGAATTAGTCGAAGAATTACCAATCCCATTTATCATTTATTTACTTTGGGAATTGGATTGATGATTATTATTGCTTTTTTAATTAATTCATATGGTATTTCTGGAATAATACCAATAAAAGGTATTGCTGTACCTTTTTTAAGTTATGGAGGAAGTTCACTTTTAAGTGTAGCAATTTCTATAGGTTTGGTTTTATCAATTAGTAGAGAAATAAATGAAAAAGAAAAGGGTAAATAGTGCATGGTGCAGTTGTAATTACAGGTGGCGGAACGGGTGGACATTTAAAAGTAGCGAAAGCGTTTGAAACTGAATTTATAAGCAGAGGAGTACATTGTATTTTCATTGGTTCAGTGAATGGGCAAGATAAACAATGGTTTGAACATGATATAAAATTACGAAAAGCAATATTTCTTGATACTAGAGGTGTAGTAAATAAAGGCTTTTTTGGAAAAGTAAAATCTTTGTTCCAGATATACACTGCCATGTCCCATTGCCAAGAGGTTTTTGATAAAGCTGATGTAAAAACAGTGATTAGTGTTGGAGGTTTCTCTGCTGCTCCTGCAACCTTTGCTTCTGTTTTTAGAAGTAATTGTAAACTCTATATTCATGAACAAAATTCTGTAATGGGAAAGTTAAACAAACTCACCGCTCGTTTTGCCACTGAAATGTTTTCTTCGTATGATGAAACATCAAGAATCAAAGATTATCCTGTTGATATGGAATTTTTTGATGAGGCTCGAATACGAGAAAAGGTTAAAACAGTTATTTTTTTAGGCGGTTCACAAGGTGCTGTTTTTATAAATGAATTTGCACTTAAAGTTGCTATTAATTTAAATGATATGGGTATTAAAATAATTCATCAAACAGGGCAATTAGATTTTGCCAGAGTTAAAAAGAGATATGCTCAACTGGGTATTGATGCAGATGTATTTGATTTTGATAGTAATATATCAAAAAAAATGGCACAAGCTGATTTTGCAGTAAGCAGAAGTGGTGCATCAACCTTATGGGAACTTAGTGCCAATTCATTGCCCACCTTGTTTATTCCTTATCCCTATGCAGCGAAAGATCATCAGTTTCACAATGCAAAATTTTTGATGGAAAAGAACCTATGTTATGTACAAAGAGAAAATGAACTTAAAGAAAAGTATTTTTTTGATTGTTTAAATGAAGAAAAACTTCATAAAATGAGCCAAGGATTGGTTCATTCTATTTTACTTGATGGAATTAAAAGCATGGTTGATATTATTGTGCAGGATAATACTAAATAAATATAAGTAAAAATATACCTAAGGCAATACGATAAAGTCCAAAAAATACAAAAGTAAAGTTCTCTAGAAACTTTAAAAAAAGTTTAATGGTTATGTATGCAACTATAAAGGAAACTACAAATCCAACACCCAAGACTAAAAAGTTTGCATCAGTAAAATCTTTATAGTGTTTAAGTAAATCATATGCTGTAGTGGCACACATAACTGGTAGTGCCAATAAAAAGGAAAACTCTGCACTTGCTTTACGATTTAGACCCACTAACATGGCTCCAATAATTGTTGATCCTGCACGACTTGTTCCTGGAATTAGAGCTGCGATTTGTGCAAAACCTATTAGTAAGGCTTGTTTATAGGAAATTTTTTCAATATCTGAAAGATGATGCTCTTTTTCTTTATAAAATTTTTCTACAATTAAAAAGATGATTCCACCCATTATAAACATAATGGCAACTACTTCAACGCTGAAAAGTGATTTTACTTGTTTTGCTAATAAAAAACCCACCACACCAATTGGGATAAAAGCTAGGATTAACTTTTTCCACAATTCAATTTTTTTAAGTGTAAATTTGTCACTATAAGTAAGAACCACAGCTAAAATAGCAGCAAACTGAATGATAACTTCATAGGCTTTTGTAACTGCAGTTTGATTAATTCCCATTAGTTCACTGGCAACAATTAAATGCCCTGTGGATGAAATAGGTAAAAACTCAGTAAATCCTTGAATGATTCCCAATATGATTGATTCAAATATATTCATTTTATTTAGCTTCTTTGTAAGAGATATTTTTTGATAGTTTTAGAAAAAGCTTTAAACTCTTTTTTTCTTTGACCGATATTTTATAATCAATTCTTTCTAAGTATTTAAGAATATTATTTGTGGATATTCCTGATCTTTGTGAATATTTTTTTAAGATATATTGAGGGATTTTAACTTTATTTTGAATGAATTTTTTGGATAAATTTTTCAACAGTTTTTCATGTGAGTTGTAACAAAGTCTTGCAAAGACAAAAGGCATATTGTATTTTTTGGTCCACGCTTGAGCCAAATCAATAAATTCTTTGTTTTCACTTTTGTAATAATGAATTAAAGCTTTATCTCCAATGATAATTTTTCCTTCAAGGTTTAGCACTTTTGCCAGAACATTTGATGTTGAAGATTCAATATCTTTTTCATACTCTCCAGGAATTAATAATACTGATAAAACTTGGTCTTTTGCAACAATACCTAAGTCTAAAGATTTTTCACCCCTTGAAGCAACTGAGGAAATAAAAGCAGCATCTATTTGTCTTCTTTTAAATTGTTTGTTAATTAAAGATGGATATGATTTTTTGTAATTTATTATTGCTTTGACTCGAGATGACTTGAGATTTTTTTTAATAAAAATGTAAAAAGGAAGTAAGTTTATATAGTCTATTTTTGCAAAAATCATTAAGTTTATAATCCTAAAATATAGTGTTGTTCTTTGGTGTTTTGTGCCAAAATAAATAAAAACTTGAGGTGTATCAATGTGAAGTTTTCATTTAATTTGGTATAATATTTAAAATTTGGTAAATAAGGGGTTAAAGTGGTAACAATAGATTTTCTAGGGCCTATTAATAAAGATTCTTTACATGTGGATATTAAAAATTTAAGTGAATTAAGTGAAATTTTAAAACAAGATGAACTTGTATCTTCATGGTTGGGAAACTGTGCGGTTGCAGTCAATGATATGATGATTAGCACTAAAGACTTTACTCTTAATGATGGTGATAAAGTTTCACTATTACCTCCTGTTTGTGGTGGGTGATTTTTATCAATGAATAGTGAAAAATTAATAATGAATAATAAATTGCAATTGTTTGAGGGGGATTTACCCGTCGAGCAAATAACAAATGCTTGGTATGATGAATTTAGAAATTCCAATTATGGAGCTATTATCACTTTTGTTGGAGTTGTTCGTGATGAAAATAGTATTGATGGATTATCCTTTGATATTTATGAACCCATCTTAAACTCTTGGTTTGATACTTGGCAAGAAAAAGCAAATAAACAAAATGCTCTAGTTTTAATGGCACATTCTAAGGGTGATGTGTTAAATCATAAAAGTTCATATATTGCAGCTGTTTGTTCTCCAAAAAGAAGAGTTGCTTTGGAATTAATTGATGAGTTTGTTGAAGACTTTAAAAAAAGTGCACCTATTTGGAAATATGACATCATTAAAGGTGAGCGTGTATATGCTCAAGATAGAAGTACTGTAATAGATGGTGCTGGAATTTTAAAATAATGAACAAAAAAACTAGAGTTGATTTACATAACCATACTCCAC
>MAAG01000059.1 GCA_002163065.1 Arcobacter sp. 31_11_sub10_T18 | reverse complement strand
AGAGTTTCCTGAAGCTAATGTGGGAGCAGGAACCATAGTGCGAAAAGAGCAACTACAACAAATTAAAGATGTGGGATGTACATTTGCAGTAAGTCCTGGATTTACTAAAACACTCGTCACTGAAGCCAAAAGAATTGAGATGCCATATTTACCAGGAGCTTCCACTCCAAGTGAAATAATAGAGTTATTAGAACTAGGCGTTACATTTCAAAAGTTTTTCCATGCAGGTAATTCTGGAGGCTATAAAATGTTACAAGCTTATGCTAATATCTTTAGCGAGGTTAAATTCTGTCCTACTGGTGGGATTGGTGAGAGCGATTTTAAGGATTATTTAAAACTGAATAATGTAGTATGTTTAGGTGGTTCATGGATGGTACCTAATAAGGACATCGAAAATATGAACTTTTCAAATATAAAAAACGCTGCACATTTGATTATGAGTGGTATAAGGACATAATCTTTGTTTAGTAAAAACGGTATACCTTTATACATACAATTAAAAGAAAAAATTTTAAAAGATATTAAAGAGAATTATAAAGCTGGCGATATCATATTAACAGAAGCTAAATTTGAAGCGAAATATGAAGTGAGCCGTATTACTGTTCGAAAAGCCATTGAACAATTAGAAAAAGATAATATTATAGAAAAAAAACAGGGTAAGGGTACTTTTGTAAAAGAACAAAAAATTCTTTATGATGCCAACTCAATTGGTTCTTTAACCCAAAGACTAACCAAACAAAACCATGCTTTAAAAACCAAATCTATTGAATATGAAATCATTGAAGGAGAACATTACGTCAAAGACTTACTTAAATGTGATACTCTTTTATGTATCAAAAGGTTTAGGGTTTTAGATGGTGTTCCTTTTGCTCTAATGTTAAACTATTTAGATATAAATAAAGTTCCAAACTTAGAAAGAAACTTTAAAATTGAGTCTTTGTATACCTTTTTAAAGGATGAATATTCAATAGAGTTTTACAATGCAGAAGAAACAGTTGAAGCAAAAGATGCAAGTCAAGCAGAATCTGATAAATTAGAAATAAAAAAAGATGCTTCTTTATTGTCTTTACATCGCTTGTCTTTTGATAAAAACAATAATCCTGTTGAATTTTCTGACATCGTTATAAAAGCCAATATGTATAAACATAAAATCATTTTGTCAAATGATAAAATGTCAAATATGTAAATAGCATTTTGCTATTTACATCCTCAAATATAGTTCTCTCAATTTAATTCCAATTAACAGCTATTCAAGTGACAAAATGATAAAATAATTACTTTATGCAAACTTTACAATGAAAGTTTATACTTGATTAGGAACTTAAATGAAAATATCAGAACTTCTCTCTTCTAGTTCAACTAGAATCAAAACAGGTATTGTTTTAATACTCGCAGTATTATTTATAGGTTATATTGATTCATATTTGATTATGTGGATTTTTCTTGGGGGCTTATTGGTAATTGCTTTAAATGAATCTATGATTTTATTTAAAATGAAAAGTGATTTGATTTATGCCTATACAGGACTTATTTGGTTTGCTGCATTTTTTTACCCAAGCCCAGAGGATTTAATATTTGTTATTGCTGTTGTTTATGCATCTATTCTAGCTTACACAAAAACCTTAGATAAAAAAATGTTTCTACCTCTTTTATATCCAACTGCTTCTTTTCTATTTTTGCTGGCTTTGTATGTTGAATTTGGAGTGGAATCACTTCTTTGGTTGCTTGTAGTAGTGGCTGGTGCTGATATTGGGGCTTATTTTGTTGGAAAAGGCCTTGGAAAACATAAGTTTTGCGAAACCAGTCCCAATAAAACATGGGAAGGTGTTGCAGGTGGTATGGTAGTTTCTGCTGCTCTTGGTACTTATTTTGCACTGGACTCTTTATCTTTGTTTGGAGCTCTCTTCGTCTCTGTTATTGTTGCTTTTGCTTCAGTATTTGGTGACTTATTTGAAAGTTATTTAAAAAGAGAAGCAAATGTGAAGGATAGTGGAGATGTTTTACCTGGACATGGGGGAATACTAGATAGAACTGATGGATATCTATTTGGTGGTATTATTATGTTGGTTCTTTTAAGGGCAATGATTTGATTCTTTTAGGAAGTACAGGTTCAATTGGGGTAAACACTCTAAATGTGGCACGCCATTTTAATATTGATGTTGAAGTATTAGTAGCTGGATCTAATATTGAGCTATTAAATAAACAAATTAAAGAGTTTCAACCCAAAAAAGTAGTTATTGCTAAAAAAGAAGATATTCATAGAGTTAATCATAATGATGTCCATTTTGGAGAAGAGTCAATTTTAAATGTAATTGAATC
>MAAG01000002.1:2892-3521 GCA_002163065.1 Arcobacter sp. 31_11_sub10_T18 | reverse complement strand
AGACTTACTGAACATTACAAAACTAAACAAGCAACTCCTAGAATATGGCTTAAAAGAGAAGATTTGAATCATACTGGGGCTCACAAAATTAATAATGCCCTTGGACAAGCTTTACTGGCAATAAGAATGGGCAAAAAAAGAATAATTGCAGAAACTGGAGCAGGTCAGCATGGAGTTGCTACTGCTACTGTTTGTGCGAGATTTGGCTTGAAATGTATTATCTACATGGGTGCTGAAGATATAAAAAGGCAATCCCTTAACGTTTTCAGAATGAAACTTCTAGGAGCTGAAGTTAAAGTTGTAAATTCTGGAACTGCAACACTTAAGGATGCCACTAGTGAAGCCATTAGAGATTGGGTTTCTAATGTCGAAACCACACACTACATTTTAGGATCTGTTGCCGGCCCACACCCTTTCCCAAAGATTGTGCGAGATTTTCATGCAGTTATAGGTGAAGAAACTAAAAAACAATGTTTGGAATCATTTGGATCTTTTCCCGATATTTTGCTTGCTTGTGTAGGCGGGGGATCAAATGCAATGGGGCTTTTCCATCCTTTTGTTAAAGAAACTTCTGTGCGTCTTATTGGAGTTGAAGCTGCAGGAAGCGGAGTTGATACTGACAAACATGC
>MAAG01000002.1:1386-2749 GCA_002163065.1 Arcobacter sp. 31_11_sub10_T18 | reverse complement strand
ATAAAGATAATAAAAATGTAGAGTATGATTCAATCACAGACCAAGAAGCGTTAGATGCCTTTGTGTGGTTAAGTAAAAAAGAAGGGATTATACCTGCCTTTGAAAGCGCCCATGCTTTAGCATACTTAAAAAAAGCAAAAGAGAAATTAAAAGGTAAAACAGTTGTGATCTGTTTATCTGGGCGTGGTGACAAAGATATGGTTCAAGCAAAAGATTTGCTAAACTTTGATTAGGATGATTCATGGAAAAACTGGTTCATAATATTCAATTACATTCTGGAAAAATCGGTGCATTTATAGTAATTACCTTTTTTTCATTTTTATTATACAAGGGATTCCAAGCTCCTGTAGAGGGTTTTGAAAATAGTTTTGTCTATTTATTAAAAGAGTATGGGTATGTTATTCTTTTTGCATGGGGTATACTTGAAGGAGAAGCTGGTCTTATCATGGCTGGACTTCTTAGTCATACTGGTGATATGACAGTATATATTGCTGTTTTTGTTGGTGGTCTTGGTGGTTTTGTTGGAGATCAAATATATTTTTATATTGGGCGATACAACAAAAAATATGTGCACAAAAAATTTAGAGGGCAAAGACGAAAGTTTGCCTTTGCCCATTTACTGTTACAAAAACATGGATGGCCTATCATTTTTGCACAAAGATATATGTATGGGATGAGAACAATTATTCCAATTTCTATTGGTCTAACTCGATATAGTGCTAAACAATTTGCTTTTATCAATCTTATTTCTGCTTGGTGTTGGGCTGCTATTACTATAGTACCTGTGTGGTATTTTGGTGATGCTATCTTGGTCGTACTTGATTGGGCAAAAGAACATTGGTATTTTGCCTTACCAATTGTAGCTGTTGGTGGTACATTTGTGATTTGGTATTTTAATAAAATGACTCAGAAACACGAACGTAAACTAAAAACAGCCAGTAAAAATGGAAACAATAAAAACGGTAACAGTAAGAATAAAGTTTAGATAAAATAAATTTCAATTTAAAAATAAAAGGAGAACGTATGAAAATTAATTTAGTAAATGAAAGTTTTGATTCTCTTCAATCAGACTTAGAGGTAATCTTTGTTTTAAATAAAGATTTAAATCATAAAAGTATTAAAGATAAAAAATTATTAGAAAGTTTAAATTTTAAAGCAGAAGATGGGGAGGTAGTTTTACTTCCCGAATCTAAAAAAATATATGTTGGATGTGAAGACAACTCATATGATTGTATTGCAGTAGCAATTTCAGCAGCTGTTAAAAAACTACAAAGTACAAAGTTTAAATCAGCAAAAGTAAAATTACTTGATGGTGAAGCAAGTACTTTAAAAGCACTGGTTGAAGGTGCAGCATTGGGTGCAT
>MAAG01000002.1:0-1372 GCA_002163065.1 Arcobacter sp. 31_11_sub10_T18 | reverse complement strand
GAAGGTGCAGCATTGGGTGCATATTCTTTTACCAAATACAAATCTAAAAAAACAAAAAACAAACAAGAATTATTTATTGTTACAAAAAATAGCTCAAAAGAATTAACAAAAACTTTTAATGACTCACTAATTATTGCGGAGTCTGTAAATAAAACAAGAGATTTTGTAAACACAACTCCAGAAGACTTTTATCCAAAGACTATGACTAAAGAAGCAAAAAAGATATCAAAATTAGATGATATAACTTTAAAAGTTCATGGTGAAGAGTATTTAGAAAAAAACAAAATGTTCTCTATGTTAGGTGTTGGACGAGCTTCAAGACATGAATCTCAGCTAATCCATCTTACATATAAACCAAAAAATGCAAAAACAAAAGTTGTTCTTGTTGGAAAAGGTTTGACATATGATTCAGGTGGACTGTCTTTAAAGCCTGGAGATTCTATGGTAACTATGAAATCAGACAAAGCAGGTGCTTGTATGGTACTTGGTGCTATCAATGCTATTGCACAATTAAAACTTCCTATTGAAGTGCATTGTATACTTGGTGCTGTTGAAAATATGATAGGTGGGGATGCATTTAAACCTGATGATGTGTTAACTGCTAAAAATGGTACGACTATTGAAGTCAGGAACACTGATGCAGAAGGACGATTGGTATTGGCTGATTGTTTATGTTATGCACAAGACAAAATCAAAGATATTGATTATATATTTGATTATGCAACGCTGACGGGAGCTTGTGTGGTTGGTGTTGGCGAATACACCACTGCTATTATGGGAAATAATACAGGTCTTAGATGTAATGCCATTAAAAATGCTTCGGCATCTGGTGAATTTAGTACATCTTTACCATTTAATAGACACCTTAGAAAACTGGTGAAATCTAAAATAGCTGATACTTGTAATATGGCAACTTCACGTTATGGTGGAGCTATTACAGCTGGATTATTTTTGGATAACTTTATTTATAAAGAAAATAAAGATAAATGGTTGCACTTCGATATAGCGGGTCCCGCATATGTTGAAAGTGCTTGGGGATATAATCCTTATGGTGCAAGTGGTGCTGGTGTTCGTATGACTGTTGAGTTTATGAACTCTCTTAGTCTTGACATAGATAAAAGGTGTCAAGCTAAATAAAACAGATGGTTTCTTTCTATTTGTTTTATTTAAATCAACTCGTTCACTTCTAAACAAACATAAAAAGAAATAAATGGCTTTTCCATTTATTTCTTTTTCTCTGTATCCATCAATTCCTTTTCCCTCAATATTTTTATTTAACTAGAACTCACTAATACTTTATCTGTTTTTTTACCTTTATAGTTTATAATGCGCGTATATAAACTTCTGCATATGAATACAGAAGTTGCCCAAG
>MAAG01000040.1 GCA_002163065.1 Arcobacter sp. 31_11_sub10_T18 | reverse complement strand
AGAATTGGCATTTATATTTTTTATAATATTAGCAAACTTTTCTTTAGAGTACATCTTGTTTTTTTTACTGGCCCCTATTACAAATAGAATATTCTTTTTATTTTTAGAAATAAAATTATAAATTGTTTTATCTTCATTTTTATAAAATAAAAAAGCCTTTTTATTTATAATATCTTCTTCTTTTACTTCAATATTTAAGGCTTCACTTATCACTTTAACATTACGATCAATGGCGTTAGATTCGTAAGGAATAGAAACTTTATGGGTATAAAAAGTCGAGGCGATGTGTTCTCTTATTGAATTTTTATCAAAACCAACCACTGTTGATTTTAGAAGTTTAGACACTATTGCTGATTTTAAAAGACCTTGAGCATCAATAACCATATCATATCGATTTTTAGCAATTTCACGTATCACTTTAATTTGCTTAAAAATTGAAAATTTATCTTTTTTTATATTTTTTAAATTTACTTTATAGATAGTATTAATATGAGGATTGTTTTCAAGTACAGCAGAAAAAGAAGCTTCCACTATCCAATCAATTTGAAGGAAGGGAAACTGATTCTTGATAAACTGTAAAGCTACTAGAGCGTGTACCACATCTCCCAATGCTGAAAGTTTCACAATAGCAATTTTTTTTACTATATTGCCATTTATTGCTGTCATTATTTAACTTTTTACTAATTTAATAGTACAATTTTTAGGAGTTTCAATTTTATCAACATTACTGTTAACAATATAAGGAATATCATCTGAAGTAATTATTAATTCTTTATCACTTAACTCATAGGTATATTTTAGTCGTGAGAAATCTTGATTTAATGTTAAGTTTAATGTAATCATAAAACTAAGCCATTGAACAATCTCAATAGGTGGCAATAATTCTTCAAAGATTTCTATGTCTTTTTGTTTGGGTAAGGATTTTTTAGAAAACTTGATAATATGTGCAATCAGTACTCTCGAAGTATGAAGAAAATCATAGTTTAAACCATTGAGAATAAAATCAAAGGTATTATCTGTGTTATTATAAAAGTTAAGAACAACTCCAATTGAGTGCAATTTTGAAGCTATTACCAATAGTATCTCATACTTGTCATCTATTTTATGAAGCGGTTTTAAAACCTGAAATATTTTGGCAGCATTTGACCCTGCATAAACACTTTGTTTATTATCCATTTCAAATCTATCTAAAAGACTTTTTACACTTGGATTAAAGTTTGATGGAAACTTATGGTTTGAAGTTCTTAAAAGATCCGTCAAATATATCCCTTCTCTAACTCCAGCACCACTTGCTATTACTTTTTTAATATCAAAAGCATTAATTATGGTTTCAAAGATAAACGTACCCTCTTTAATGGTATCATATCTGTCTTTTTTAATACCAATTTCTTTTAAGTCATCATGGTTTTTTGAATTTAAAATATCAGAAAAAATAGCATTATTTTTTTTCACATTATATTCAAATCCATGAATAACATCTAAGGGATAATTGGTTCTTTTCATTACCAGTTTACTTAAAGCTCGAATAGTACCACCAATTCCAACAATTATTCGTGGAATATCGTTAGTATAATCTAAGATATCATTCAGATTATGAAGAATATAGTCTTTTGCACCTTCAATATCATCTTTATCAAAATACAGTTCTTTTAATCTAATTGTACCTATATTTAAAGACATGGATTTTTCAATTTTTCCATTTTTTATAAAACAAAACTCAGTTGAGCCTCCACCTATATCTATGGTCATACAATCTTTTGCATGTAATAAATTTAAAGCAGCAACTCCACCATAATAAGCTTCTTTTACACCATCAATTATTCGAATATTTAATTTTAGCTCTTGTGAAATTCTTTTTAAAAATTCTTTAGAGTTGGGTGCATCTCTAAGTGCTGAAGTTGCTACACAAATAATTTTTCTCGATTGTAGTGAAGTTGATATACTTAAAAAGGATTTTAGAGAATCATAAGCTCTTTGCATTGGAATATCTTGAAGATATCCATTGTTTTCATATGAACCTTCAGATATCTTTACCCTACTTTTAGTTTCATTGATTAAGTTAAAAGCAAATCGACTACTTTTCTTCAACACAACCATTCTCATTGAGTTAGACCCAATATCGATTATAGTTGTAACTTTAGCCATATATTATACTTCTTCTGTTTGTAGTTTTTCAAACTTGAAGTTTAGTTCTTGCATTGTTTCTTGATTATCTGAATCAAGTATAATACAATCAACTGGACATACTTCTACACATGCAGGTTCTTCATAATGACCAACACACTCAGTACATCTATCTGAATCAATAACATATATTGGATCCCCTTCTTCTATTGCAGTATTT
>MAAG01000044.1 GCA_002163065.1 Arcobacter sp. 31_11_sub10_T18 | reverse complement strand
GAATAGCACCACCAACACCAAAAGTAAAAGAGATTAAAAAGATGGGAGCCAATAAGGGTGCAAAATATTTAAAAATGATTTTCATCTTATTCATTGATCCAAGTTTTAATATTTTGATATAGGGTTTATTAGAAATGGCAAAACTCTCACTTCTTATAAGTCGAGCCATTCCCATCCATCCAGTTATGGAGATAACAATGATTAAGACCAAAGAAGATGCTTGGATATAACTAACAAGTGCTAACAGTAGAAAAAAAGTAGGAAAGGTTAAAAACAAATCAATTAATATTGTTATACCCTTGTCAATATTTCCTTTGAAAAATCCTGCATTAATACCAATGAAAAGTCCTACCATAGAGGCAATAGCTGCACTTAAAAAACCAATAATAAGAGAGGTTTGACCTCCAATTAACACTCGAGCGAATATATCTCGCCCTAGTCTGTCAGTTCCAAATAGGTGCTCAAATGAAGGAGCTTGTAAAATTGCATTGGGATTCAAATCGTACGCTGATGCGGTATAAATACTTGGTAATAAAAATACAATCAGAACTGTAGTTATCAATAAATACAATGCAAATTTAAACAAGTGAATCCTTACTGAGCTTTATAATATGAAAGTGTGCTTTTCCCGAATTTTTTAGATTTTGTTAATGTAAATTTACCCAGAGACTCAGGTAACTCTAATGTAGTTACATGTTCAAAACAAATCAATAAAATATTGTCATTTTCAATTTTTGAAATCATTTCAAAACACCTATCATAAATATCAACCATACCATCTCTAAAGTCAAAAGGAGGATCAATATAAATAACCATTTCGTTACTTCTGTTTTTTAAACTCTCCATTAACTTTGGGAAAACTTCAAAAGTATCGCCTAGGTTCATATTACATTTGTTGATGTCTACATTTTTACAGTTTCTAATTAACACATCATAAGATGCTTTGTCTTTTTCTATAAAAAATACATCTTTAGCATCACGACTTATTGCTTCAAGGCCAATAGACCCGCTTCCAGCAAAAGCTTCCACAAAAGTAGTATCAATAATATCAAACTGCAATACATTAAAAAATGATTCTTTAAGTCGTGCTTTCGAACTTCTTGTAACATCAAGTGATGGAAGCTCTAATTGTTTCCCTTTATACTTTCCAGCAATAATTTTGGTTGTAAACGTATTTATATTTTTCAAATTTGTCTCTTTCTTTTATATTATTTCGTATTGTAGTGTAATTTCGTTGAGGATTAAATTTTCATTTACGAAGTTATCTTAATATTGAATCTTCTATAGTAGAGTCAAAATTAGATAAGTTATGCTTGATAGGTTTTAGATTGTGTTAGAAATCAAGGCGAAGAATGAAATTTAAGCGCAGCGTACGTTTAAGTACGTGAGCATTAAATTTTATTCTTCAACGCAGAGTTATGACATAAGATAAAGCTTAACGAGCATAACTTTGGGCTCTTAATTCTCTGATTACGTTAACCTTAATTTCCCCTGGATATTGAACTTTCTCTTCAATCTCTTTGGCTATTTCACTTGCCATTATCACAGCTTCATCATCATTAACTAAGTTCGCTTTTACAATTACGCGCACTTCACGTCCAGCGTTAATGGCAAAGGCATTAATAACACCTGTTTTACTTGTTGAGATATTTTCAACTTCTTCAACACGTTTTAGGAAACTTTGTAATACTTCTCGCCTTGCACCTGGTCGTGCTGCACTTAAAGCATCACCTGCACATACAGCTGAACTTTCTATATTGATAGGTTCTTCATAACCATGATGTGCGTAAATACAGTTGATAACAGTAGCCGACTCATTATATCTTTTACAGACCTCCACTCCAAGGTCAACATGTGATCCTGGCATTTCATGAGTTAATGCTTTTCCAATATCATGTAATAATCCAGCACGTCGTGCTAAGATTGGATCTCCACCCATTTGAGCAGCAAGAAGACCAGCTAAGTGGGAAACTTCAAGGGTATGAGCTAATGCATTTTGACCATAACTCGCACGATATCTTAAACGCCCAACTAGTTTTACAAGCTCAATATGCATCCCTTTAATTCCTAATTCAAGGACAACATCTTCACCCTCTTTTAAGATACTTTTATCGAATTCGGCTTTTACTTTATTATAAATCTCTTCTATTTTAGCAGGCTGAATTCTTCCATCTTCAAGTAACGCTTCGATGGTTTTTGTTGCAATTGCACGTCTGTATAGATTAAAACTACTTATTGTTATAGTGTTTGGTGTATCATCAATAATAATATCAACACCCAGTAACATTTCAAGAGCTTTAATATTTCGCCCCTCTTTACCAATAATCTTACCTTTAGTTTCTTCATCATTAATAGGTAAATTATTAATCAATCTCTCTGCTGCAAATTCACCAGCATATCTGCTTACAGCATTTGCAAGCATATTGTTGATTTCATTTTGTGTATTTTGCTCAGCTATTTTGAATTTTTTTCTAAAAATTGAAGCAATCTCTGCTCGTGAGTCTTCTTTCATCTTCTCCAACATCAATTCTTTAGCTTCAGGTTGAGTTAATCCACTTGCATTTTCTAATACTTTTAGAGCTTTTACAATTTTATCATCAAGTGTTTTTTGTTGATTTATAAGACCTTCTTTAATGGTAGATATTTTATTATTTTTCTCAACAATTTCTGATTTTTCTTTTTTGATATCTTCTAATTCAGTTTCTAAATGTTCGTTGAGTTTCTTTTCTTTTTTTTGCAGTTTATAAAACATATCGTCATACTCTTTTTTAGCATGTCTAAACTCTGCATCACATTCTTTTTTAGCCTTTTGATGAGACTCATTTAGTAGTGTTTCTGCTTCATGTTCAATAACTTTTGCTTTGGCTTTCGCTTGGGCAATATAAATTTCAAATTTTGCGTTGTTTAATTTTTTTGAAATAAATATACTTAATATCGAACTTAGTATAGCAACTACGATTCCTATTATTATCATTTCCATATTAAAACCTTTTATATATTTTAAGTAGCTAACTGGTTATTACATAGTCAGCTTGAATATCATATTCGTTAGATAAAATTTTATCGGTTTTACAAAGGGTTGTTTGAGTAAAAATAAGTGTAGGTTTATAGTTTAACCTGCCAAAAAATCTGTCATACATACCAGCACCAAAGCCAATTCGTTTATAAACACCATCAATGCCAACAATAGGGACAATGGCAAGATCTATTTTCTTAGTAACAAACGAGTTGAAAGGTTCTTTTATACCAAATCTTTTTTTTATTAAAGGTAATCTATATTTTACAGCTTTAAAACTATCTCCTTGCATATAAGGAACATAAACTTCTACCTTTTTTTCACGTCTAAGTTTGTTTATTAAAGGTAAAACATTCACTTCTAAACCCATAGGAATAAAAAGTAATAATCTTTTTGGTTTTAGAATATCTATAGTTTTAATTAATTTATCTACAATTATTTTATCTTTTTTTATCTTTGCAAAACGGCTCTTAAATTTTAGTCTATTAATACACAGTTTTCTAAAATCACTTTTGTGACTTTCTATCATTTAAGCCTTCCTTGGGTAGAATAAAACCCTAATATAGATTTTACCCAAAGGAATTAAAATGAAGTTTAAAGTTTTGGCTTTTTTTGCAATTTTGGCAACTCTGCTCTTTTCTGGATGCGATTCTAAAGAAGAAACATCAGAAAAAAAACTTGCAAATAATCAAAATAAAATACAAGAAGTGACAAAAAAAATACAAACAACTTTTACATTAAAAACACATGACGGAAAAACAATTGAAGCAAAAATAACGCAAGATGGAATGATGTTTAAAGGATATGAAAACCAAACAGTATTATTGAATTTTTTTGCTACTTGGTGTGAACCATGTAAGGCAGAAATACCACACTTGAATAGTTTAAGAGAAAAATATGCTGGAAAATTTGAAATTATTTCAGTATTATTGGAAGAAAACAAAGATCCAGCAGTTTTAAATGAGTTTATAAATGAATACAAGATTGAATTTCCAGTTACAAATTCATATGATAATTTTGTATTTGCTGATGCATTAGGAGGGGTGAAGATTATTCCTACAATGTATATGTATGCTAAAGGTGGCAAACTTATAGAACGTTTTGTTGGAATCGTTCCAGAAGAAATGTTAGAAAGTGATATAAAAAAAGGTTTGGGAATATAATTAATGTTCAGTTTTTTTAAAAAGAAAAAAGAAGTAATTGAAGAAGTAGTTGAGAATATTGAGCAAGATAACCTTGATGATTCAGTTAATCAAAAAGAATTAGATGAAATTTACAAAGCTTCTGAAGATGCTGTTAACGAGGAGTCTCAAAATCACTCAAACGAAGTAACTTCTGAGGAACTTCAAGATGAAGAGTTAAGAGATATTGATCAAGAAGTTGCAATAAAAAATGACCCTGAACTTGAAATAAATGATGTTGTTGAAGATACTGAACTTGAAGTTTCAAAAGAAGAAGAGAAAAAAGGTTTTTTCTCAAGAGCACTTTCCAAAACATTTGAAAATATACGATCAATTGTTCCACAAAAAAAAGAAAAAATAGAATTTGACGTTATTGAGGAACTTTTAATAGAATCAGATATGGAATACGAAATCATTGAAAAAGCTATGAATGGTTTACCAAAAATGATTAATAGAAAAGATTTAAGACATAGACTTATAATGCTTTTTGAATTTGCACCCAAAGTAAATCTAGAGAATAGACCTACTCCTTTTGTAGAATTAATTATTGGAGTTAATGGCGCTGGGAAAACAACAACTATTGCCAAACTTGCTAATAAATATAAACAAAGTGGTAAGAGTGTAGTTCTAGGAGCAGGTGATACCTTTAGAGCTGCTGCCATAGAGCAGTTGAGTACATGGGCAGAAAAGATTGATGTTCCCATTGTCAAAACAAAGCAAGGGCATGATGCAAGTGCAGTGGCATACGATACTATCTCATCTGCTGTTGCAAAAGGTATTGATCATGTTATTATTGACACAGCAGGTAGACTACAAACTCAAACCAATCTAAGCCATGAACTTAAAAAAATAGTAAAAGTTTGTGGAAAAGCCTATAAAGGCGCTCCTCATCAAAAACTAATGATTCTTGATGGAACACAAGGAAACAGTGCCATCAATCAAGCACAAGCCTTTAATGATATGGTGGGTATTGATGGAATCATTGTCACCAAACTTGATGGAACAGCTAAAGGTGGCGCACTATTTTCCATCTCAAATCAACTTGAACTTCCAATTCTCTATGTAGGTGTTGGTGAGAAAAAAGATGACTTAATCGAGTTTTCCCCCGATGCATTTGTAGATAGTTTACTTGATGGTATTTACCAAAAAGAAGAAGAGAAATAAAGGAACAATTATATGAAAAAACTTTTATTAGTAATTTTACTTAGTACTTCATTTTTAAGTGCCAGTTCTACAAGTCTTGGTATGAAATTTTTCATCAAAGGTCAGTATAGTAAAGCACTCCCACATTTTGTTAAAGCCTCTAATGCTGGGAATAAACAAGCTCAGTTTTATTTAGCAAATATGTATGAAAAAGGTCTTGGTGTTAAAAAAAACAAAAAGCTTGCATCAAAAATATATAAAATCTATGCAAAAAGCTATAAAATAAAAACACAACTAATAGCAAGACCTATCAATACATACAAAAAGAAGATACTCAAACAAAACACAGTCAAGAGAAAAGTTATCAAGAAGAAAATAGTTAAAAAGAAAGTGGCAAGAAAAGTTAAGAAAAAAGCGATAGTTCATCCCAAGACTGCAAATGGAAAATCCTATTCAAAACGTCTTAAAAAATTTTATAATCCCGATTTACAAGGGCCAGAAGAAATAACTTTCGATTAGGATTACTTCCTAATTGAAAAAACTGTCTATATCTTTAAAATATCGTTCAATACCTTCAAAAGAGTGAGTTCCGCCCTCCTCTATTATCATCTTTGAATTTTCCAACTTCAATACAGCTTCTTCATAATTTAAGGTTTCATCCCCTTTTTGAAGTAAAAGGAGGAAGTTCTTTTCATTATTAGGCAACTTTACATCTAAATTTGTTAAAAACTCCAAATGACCTTGAGTAACTTCAAAAGTAGACATATCAAAATAATGTGTGGCTTGACCAATTTTATCCAATGTTTTATAGGGAAATATTGCAGGATTAATCAAGACTGCTTTCAAATTATACTTATTGGCCAAATATATGGAATAAAACCCACCAAGAGAAGAACCAATCAAATGAATTGTTTCATTGTTTTTTAACTGCATTTGAATTAGCTGATCTAAGGTATCAAGAGCCAATTTGGGTATATGAGAAAGTGTGGGACAGTAGATGCCATCACCATAGTATTTTTTAAAAAGAGTTGCTTTGCCACCAAATCCTGAAGAAGCAAATCCATGTATATATATAATCATAATAAATTATATAAAGTTATACCAAATAAAGTAATAAGTTTGTCCTTAAAAGAAAAACAATCTATAACATAGCTTTTCTAAGTAAATCATTTTCTTCTTCAATTTCATCAAACTCTGCATAAAATATATTTTCTTCTTTTTCTATTCTTTTACTTATGGTTGCAAATAATTTATCAAAATCATCTGAGAGTTCTTTGTCGGCATCATCTGTACCGTATTTTTTAAAAAAATCTATAACAGATTCAGTCGTATTTTCTATGTCATTTTTAAACATTGCCAATGTTTGTTCTAAATCAGGATGGGTTTGCATAGCGCCCTGAAGCGCGGCGTGAATTTTCTCATCTTCTCGTTTTAAATGAGTAATCAAATCATTTCTTTTATCAAAAAGGACTCTGCGTCCTCTAAGTGTCCTCATAGTTAATTGTTTTGCTTGTTTTAATGTTTGTAAAATTAGGTAATTTTCATGTCTTAGTTCTTTTGTAAAATCTGACATAGACATCTCCTTTAATTATTTCATATTTGTATTATAAAATAAATTTGTGGCAATTTTGTGGTTAAGTTCTACGATTGTAAATAAAAGAATTTATTACAAAATGCAATAATTTTAAAAAACTAATAACAATTTGTATATAATCCATTCATAAATTACGAGGAATATATATGGCGAAGAAAAAAGCATCCTTATTTGAATGTCAACATTGTGGAGAACAATCAAGTAAATGGTTGGGAAAATGCCCAAGTTGTGGAAGTTGGGAAAGTTTTATTGAACTTAACTCTGATCAACAAGAAGTATTAAAACAAATATCAAAGGTATCAACCACCACATCAAAAGCACAATCAATTACGCAAATTGAGCAAGATGATATTACTCGATTTTCTTCCCATGATCCAGAATTTGATTTGGTTTTAGGAGGAGGAATAGTTCCTGGGAGTTTGACACTTATTGGGGGAAGCCCTGGAGTTGGAAAATCAACACTTTTACTTAAAATCGCAGGAAATATTGCAAAAACAAAGAAAAAAGTTTTATATGTGTCAGGAGAAGAAAGTGCTGGTCAAATAAAACTACGAGCCACCAGATTAGATGCCAATGAGGAAAATCTTTTTCTCCTGTCTGAAATCAAACTAGAAGAAATCCAAGATGAACTTTTACGTCAAGATTATGAGGTGGTCATCATTGATTCTATTCAAACCATATATTCTTCACTATTAAGCTCATCCCCTGGTTCTGTTTCTCAAGTCCGAGAAATCACCTTTGAATTAATGAGAAAAGCAAAAGAGACAGATATATCCATTTTTATTATTGGACATATAACCAAAGATGGTTCCATCGCAGGTCCTCGAGTACTAGAACATATGGTTGACACAGTTTTATATTTTGAAGGTGAGTCAAGCAAAGAAATACGAATGTTGAGAGCTTTTAAAAACAGATTTGGAAGTACTAGCGAAATTGGTATCTTTGAAATGACACAAGAGGGGTTAATGAGTGCAAAAGATATCGCTTCAAAATTCTTTGATCGAAGTAAACCACAAAGTGGCTCAGCATTAACTGTAGCAATGGAAGGTTCACGAGCACTGATACTTGAAGTACAAGCCTTAGTAACGGAAAGTACTTATCCAAATCCAAAACGAAGTACCACAGGATTTGATTTAAATAGATTAAATATGCTCTTGGCACTTTTAGAGAAAAAACTAGACCTCCCTCTTAATCACTATGATGTGTTTATAAATATCAGTGGGGGTATTAAAATCAAAGAAAGTTCTGCCGATTTGGCTGTAATTGCTGCAATCATCAGCTCATTTAGAGATAGACCCATTTCAAAAGAATCTGTGTTTATTGGAGAGGTGAGTTTAACAGGGGAAATTAAAGATGTTTATTCAAATGAAATCAGACTAAGAGAAGCTGGTGTACAAGGAATAACAAAAGCAATTATCGCAACCAAACCTAAAAGTTCACCTGGCATTAAGTGTTTCGTAGTTGATGAAGTTCCAAAGATGTTGGAACTGTTTTAATCAATAGACTTGTGTCATTTGATATTATTTGTGAATTTTGATATTATTCGCGAACAATAAACAAAAGGCACAATTACTGATGATTGACTTGGATAATCATACCAATTTTAAAGTTGATTTAACATCTTTAGAAACTATAAAAAATTCTCTCTGCGACAAAGGACTTGAATTAATCATTGTTAACAATGATGAGATTCAAGAATTAAATAAACTTCATAGAAATATCGACAAAGCGACAGATGTTCTTAGCTTCCCTCTTGAATTTGAGATACCAAACATGCCTATAGGCTCTATCGTTATATCTTTAGATTTTGTTGAGTTAAAAGCAAAAGAGTATGGACACAGTCTTAATGATGAATTTACACTACTTTTTATACATGGACTTTTACATCTCTTAGGTTTTGACCATGAAGTTGATGAAGGTGAGCATAGACACAAAGAAGAAGAGTTAATCAAAAAATTTAATTTGCCAAATAGTTTAATCGTAAGGAATTCTTAATATGGATATATTTATATTTTTAATATCAATGACTGCACTTGTATATGGTGCAGATTTTATCATTGAACAAAGTGAAAAAATTGCACTTCATTATAACATCTCAGCTTTTGTCATTGGGGCTACACTTGTAGCACTTGGAACGTCATTACCTGAAATGGCTGTATCAATATCTGCTTCATTAAAAGGCAGTGGAGATATAGCTGTTGCTAATGTAATTGGAAGTACTATTTTTAATATTGCAATGGTTTTAGGTGTCGTATTTATAATTGCAAAAAACATCAAACCAACAAGAGACCTTTTTGCTAAAGATTCTGCTTGGGCACTGTTTCCAATCTTAGTTTTTATTTTAATGGGATTAGATGGAAAATTAACTGCAATTGATGGAGTATTATTCTTATTATTGATGGTCGCATATTTGACTTTTTTAATTGGCTCAAATCAAGTTGAAGAAATTGATGATGAATTAAGAAAAGAAAAATTTGCTTGGGGCAAAACATCTGCTTTACTTTTAGTTGGTTTCGTATTTACTATTGCAGGTGCTGATTTTGCAATTGATAGTGCGGGAAATATTGCTCGATCTTTTGGAGTGAGTGAATGGATTATTGGATTATTTTTAGTTGCATTTGGTACAAGTTTACCAGAACTTACTATTTCAATTAAAGCAGCACTAAATAATAATGCGGATTTAGCAATTGGAAATATTATTGGATCAAATGTTGCAAACTTTACTATGGTATTGGGACTTGCATCTATTGTGAATACTTTAAATGTGGATTTAAGTACTTACTTTTTTGATATCGCAGCTGCGTTTATACTTTCATTGATGTTGGTATTTATAACAGCTAATAGACTCTATAATAAAAGTGCGGGAATAGTTTTACTCGTTGTACTTGCCTTAGTAATTCAAAATGGATTAGGCGTGTAGTTAATATCA
Source organism: Arcobacter sp. 31_11_sub10_T18 (assembly GCA_002163065.1). Lineage (GTDB taxonomy): Bacteria > Campylobacterota > Campylobacteria > Campylobacterales > Arcobacteraceae > MAAG01. The sequence goes on along the minus strand of MAAG01000044.1, from coordinate 2,009 downwards.
AATTAAACAAAGAGTGAATATCAAGTCATCATTTTTTGTTTAATTTTGTACTATCTACACTCTTTACAAAATCCAGTAAACACAACACTAAGCTCTTCAGGTTTAAAACTACTCTTTGAAGTTACTTCACTTACAAGACAGGCAGTATCTAGCTGTATATCTTCAATTTTATTACACTTTTTACAAATAAGATGAGAATGCAATTCTCGAGTTAACTCATAAACAGATTTTGCATTTGGAATTTGTACTTCAGAAAGAAATAGTTTGTCCAACATCGCATGTATATTTTTGTAAATAGTCGCCAGTGAAATCGAAGGAAACTTCAATTTTAATGAATGAAATAAATCATCTATATTAATATGCCCTTTAAGACAAATCTCTTCAACAATAGCAATTCTTTGCGGTGTTACTTTTAAATTATATTCTTTTAATACTTGTGAACAATCAACCATGTATACTCCTAGAATAGAAAGTATACAATAGTTTATTTGAAAGTAATATTTATCAAAGGATAAAAATTATTATCTAAAGCTTTCTTTAAGGTTATCAATGTCATAATCTAAAGGATAAAGATTATCCCCTGATAATAATTATCATTAATATAGAATCAATCATTAAATTAATAAAAATAAAGGATCTAGAATGAGACAATATGAGAGTTACAAATGTAATAGCTGTGGAAATGAAGTTGAAGTTCAAAATGTTGGAACAGGAACACTGTCTTGCTGTAATCAGGACATGGAGAATGTCACAAAAAGCTTAACTCAAGTAAATTTATTAAAAGCATTTGCTGGGGAATCACAAGCAAGAAACAAATACGAATACTTTGCAAATATCGCGCAAAAAGAAGGATATAGAGACATAGCTTATCACTTCCAAAGAGCTGCAGATAATGAAAAGGTGCATGCAAAACTTGAATTAAAATTATATAATAAACTAACAACAGGTAATGAGTTTGGAGATACACTTGAAAATCTAAATATCGCAGCAGATGGTGAGAGTTATGAAAACATCACTATGTATCCAGAGTTTTCTCGACTTGCAAAAGAAGAAGGAGAAAAAGAAGCGGCAAGATTATTTGCAGGAATTGGCAAAATTGAAATAGAACATGAAAATATGTACAAAGAATTAATCAGAAGATTAAGTGCAGGTGAAGAACATGCAAGTATTAATGACGATGAAGAGTGGATTTGTGAAGTCTGTGGTCACGTTCATAGAGGTAAAAAACCACCTAAAACATGTCCTGTATGTAAACACCCACAAGAATATCAATCAAGATTAAATTCAAAAAAATAATTAACCCTAGAGTTAGTGAAAAAATTTCACTAACTTCTTTTTTTATTTGGTATTACTCAAAATGATTTAAAAACATACAAAGAAGTTTTCACTATAATTACTTATGATTTTCAAAGTACTTTTTAGCACCCTACTTTTACTAACTTCCCTAGATGCAAAAGATTTTAAAGTTGCATCTTATAATGTGGAAAACTTATTTGATCTTCATTTTGATGGAACTGAATACAAAGAATACATTCCAAATAAAATATCATCATGGGACCATAAAAATTACACCACAAAATTAAAAAATATTTCAAAAGTAATTAATGACTTAGATGTGGACATAATAGCTTTGCAAGAAGTCGAGTCATTAAAAGCACTAAATGATTTATTGAGGTATACAAAAAAGTACAAATATTTCTCTTTTGTTAAAAATAGTAAAAGTGCCATTGGTTTGGCTGTATTAAGTAAATACAAAATTCTAAAAACCCAAGAAATTAAAATTAATACAAAAAATAAATACAGTAGACCCATCCAAAAAATTGATATAAAAATAGAAAACAAACAAATCACTATTTATAACAATCACTGGCCTTCAAAAAGAGCAGCTGAAGATGAAAGAATAGAGTATGCACTTACTTTACAAGAGCACCTAAACAAACAAGAAAAGAAAGATTACATTTTGCTGGGAGATTTCAATTCTAACTACAACGAATTCAAAACCTTTAAAA
>MAAG01000119.1:10960-11866 GCA_002163065.1 Arcobacter sp. 31_11_sub10_T18 | reverse complement strand
TTTTCTTTCAATATAAGTGGTAAATCCAGCAAGTGCTGAAAAAACTAGTAAAACAACAAGAACTTTAACAGCGGTCTCTATGAGTAAACTGGATTCCATTTCTTACACCTTTTTTATAGTTGCACTGTTATATCTATACGTATCAAACAAAGCACTGGTATTTAAACTTTTATCAAAGGTTGAAATATAAGCAATCTCACCACTTATTTGATTATCAATAAGTACTTCTAGTTCATAAGAAGTTCCATTGGCTTCAACCAGTACCTTATCCCCTTCTTTCATATCCAAACTCTTAAGATAAGTTGAGTTTGTATATAGTCCTGTTTTAGAGCTATCTTTAAATTCATGTGCAATTGCAGTAAACTCATTGAACTGATTCATAGGGTTTGCTCTATAGATTATGGTTTCATTTTCACTTGTCACAAATACTTCTTCACTTGGTTTATCTATATCACCAATATCTATGTCATTTTCTTGCGCATATGACTTTAGAAGATAACCTCTATGTTCTTTTTGATCATTACTATAATAATTTGGAAGTGCATCAAAATCAATATTTAAAAATCCGCTTTTACTTGGAAGCATTTGAGTGTATTCAATAGTATGTTCAATATCCTTATCTAAAATCACATTGGCAATTTCATTTAAGGTATATCCCTTAAACTCTAAAGCAGCATTGGTAGGAACCACTCGTTTATTCATATTGGTGAAAGTTCCCTCTTGCTGATTAAGTGCAGGTATATCTAAATCCCCTTCTCCTAAAGCTGATAACTGAAAATCAGCTATCACATTATATCCCACTGTATAACCACTTCTTTGTTCATCTAGGTCACAAATAAGACTTACGCCCAAAGTATTGGTTTGACTGGGAATGATGAGAACCTTAAATTCAGTATGTTTATCTAT
>MAAG01000119.1:7450-10690 GCA_002163065.1 Arcobacter sp. 31_11_sub10_T18 | reverse complement strand
AGTTTTTACTCTTTTTTCTCTTTTTGAATTAATCACTTCTTGAACACTTAAAGGTAAATCACTCCCAAATAAGTCCAAGATAAGATAAAGTACCGCTTCTTCAGCCAAAGGTTTATGATAAATAAACTCTGTTGTTTTCCCTTTTTTCCCAATAAGCTCCATTATAGGGTCACCCACAGGATGGAAATATAAAGCAGCCCCTTTATTCATAATCACAGAATTATTTAAAGCATATCTTGAATTGGGAGAATCAGACTTCAAAAAACCTCCAAGAGAGATAACAAAATTAGATTTATGTACATCATCTAAAGAAGCCGAATATAAACTCACGCCACTGATACTTGAATAAGCTTTTAGAAACTGTTGATATCTATACGCATCATCATTCACCAACTTACAACCCAGTTTTTCGCTTATCGCTTGTAAAAGGAAAGCTTCTTCATTGGTAATAAATGAGTGAAAAGCAATAGTATCTGCTTTTTTAAAAGCACTAATGGCATTTAAAAAGGCTTGTTCATCTTTTGATTCAACTCTATTTTCAAAATCATAACCAAATCTTCCCGCACCATTTAAAGAAGCATAATGTTGTTCATTGGTCACCCTATAAATAATCTTATTTCGATGATTGGCGATAGATTCTTGTTTGGTTTCATAATACATTAAAGTACAGTCACTGGTATGAGGATTTGAAGCAGGTATTTTTGTTAATTCCCAGGCATTTGATTTGTATTGAAAATCATGACTGACCAAAGCCCCAACAGGACACACAGAAATACATTCTCCACAGTCTGTACACAGGTCTGCTTCAAAACCAATAATAGATTTATTGAGTTTATTCCACATGGCATAGGCATCTTTTGGCATATCATCTTTAAAAGATTTTGAAATTGGATCAGCACCTCGTTTTACAGTACTAAGAGCATTAGAACCAATCATATCTTTACATACAGTCACACATTTTTCACACACAATACAAAGACCTGGATCATAATTCATCACACCCCAATGAGCTGTGGGTCTTGGTACATCTTTAATGGAGTAACTTTGAGAATCAACATTCATATATAAAGAATAGTTTTGAAGTTCACACTCCCCACTTTGATCACAGACACCACATTGTAAAGGATGATTTACATCATACACTTCCATAATAGCACGTCTTTCTTTTTCAATGCTGGGTGTTGAAGTAGTGACAGTCATATCTTCTTTTACTTTTGAGTTACAGGAATAGACTTGTTTCCCATCTACCTCAACAAGACATAGTCTACAGGCCAAAGTAGGTGAGCATTTTGTCAGATAACAAACAGCAGGAACAAATACATCATTTGCTCTTGCAATATTTAATAAAGATTCACCTTCTTTGGCTTGGCAAGTTTTACCGTCAATTGTTAAATTAATCAAATCACTCATTGTGTATTAACCTTTCAATATTAACTCTTTTATAAGTATATCCCTCATTGATCCAAGGATTTTTTTCTAATTCATCCGTACTAATTAAATTTAAGGCAATGGTTCCTTGCAAGTTCAAATCTTGTTTAAACACACTTCTAATATGTCTATCATCAATATTAATAATGATTTCATCTTGATCTTTAATTTTTGCAACCCTTGCAAAAGAAGCTCCTCCAATTAAAACATTAGAATCATTAAAGCTGTATTTGTAAATCACCGTACCATCATAGGCATTAATTTCATCCACTTCTTCTATCGCTTCATTTTTATATTCTGTAATATAGTTTTGATATTTAGTATCAAGTGAAGTATCACAGACAATAGAGAAGTCACTATATTTATTTAATACACCCAATAGTTTAGAAATATTTTCTATCTTTTCATGGGTAAATAAATCCTTACTAAGTACCAATGTTTTATTTTTTTTATTGTTCGAAAGCTCAAGCATCTCTTCAAACTCTTCTTCACCCACACTGGATTCGGCACTTAAATATCCCACATCCAAATCTTGAATAAATTCTTTTGCTGTATCTTGACAGTTATTTGCAAAATATTCTAAAAGTAAAGCACAAATACCCTCTTCACTACCAATCTCATATTTAACATAAAGTGAACTCATATTTTTAATTTTTTTATCATCAATGGGATGCATATAAACCACATCTGCATTGTTTAACTCCCTAGCTTTTTTAACACTTGAAGTTAACTCTTGATGTGTCTCATCTAACAAGCTACCCAAAACAATTATAAAATCACTGTTTAATACAGTGTCTAAATTACTATTCACTTTCAATACTATCTTCCTCTGTTTTAGTCTGTGTGGATACTTCTTTTATGGCATTATCAGGATCAGATGCTTTTTTTATAACAACCGTCCAATCTACCTCATTAAACTTTAACGAGTTCATGAGGGTAAAGTCTTTGTCTCTTACAAAGTCTGCCACTTTTTGAATAGGACTAAAGTCTCCTATTTCAAATAAGAAAATACCAGATTCATTTTCTTTTAAATCACTGGCAAGCAATTCAAACATTCTTTCATAAAAATTGTCTTTTAGAGGTCTTAAATCATATCTTTTCATACTGACACCTTTACCTTTTCACTTCTCAAAAATCTTATCGATCAACTTCACCAAATACGATATTTACAGTACCAATAATAGTAACCACATCTGCTAGTTGATGTCCAGGAAGTAATTCTTCCAAAAGTCCCGTATGCCAGAAACTAGGAGCCCTTAGTTTCATTTTGTAAGCATAAGGGGAACCATCACTTACAATCATATAACCCAATTCGCCTTTGGGAGACTCCGTTGCCACATAAACTTCACCTTTGGGAGGCCTCATACCTTGAGTAACTAAGACAAAATGTTGCATCAGTGAATAGTTTTGGGTCATAATATCTTCTTTGGGTGCTGAGATATAAGAAGGAGCATGGGCCATTAGTTGGGGATTACTTTCTTTATACATGGGAATAAGTTGTTTGAGTATTTTTATACTCTCACGCATTTCTTGCATATAACATTTATATCGTCCATAAGAATCACAGGTATCAGAAATAGGAATATCAAAATCCAATTCAGAATACAATCCATAAGGCATTTCTTTTCTCAAATCCCATTTGATACCACTTCCTCGTAAAGTCACCCCAGAGCAACCCCAAGATTTTGCCATTTCAGGTGAGATGATTCCTACGTTTTCAAGTCGCATTTTCCAAATTCTATTTTCAGTTAAAAGACCTTCGTATTTATCAATTTCTCCATTTAAAGTACTCAAATAAGCTTCTAATTTATC
>MAAG01000119.1:6817-7429 GCA_002163065.1 Arcobacter sp. 31_11_sub10_T18 | reverse complement strand
TAAAGGAACACCTCCGATTCTAATAGAAGCATGGGTCAATCTTGCCCCACAAAAATCTTCTATTAAATCCATGGCATATTCTCTCTCCCTAAAAGCATAAAGGAAAATAGACATTGCACCTATATCCAAAGCATGGGTTGCTAACCAAAATAGATGTGCTGTAATTCTGTTTATCTCTAATAACATGGTTCGAATCACTTCAGCCCGTCGTGGAGCTTCAATGCCCAAAAGTTTTTCAACGGCTAAGGCAAAGCCATAATTATTAGATGAAGATGCAATATAATCCATTCTGTCCGTTGTGGGCATAAATTCATTATAAATCATGTTTTCGCCCATTTTTTCCATACCACGATGAAGGTATCCAATAGTAGGCACTGCTTTCATGATTTCTTCACCTTGCATTTCAAGGATGAGTCTTAATTGTCCATGAGCAGAAGGGTGTTGAGGACCAAAGTTAATAACCATGGTATTATCTTCACGTTCGAAATTAATATTTTCAAAAAAAGGTTTTAATCGATTGGTTTGTTGTTTCATTGAGTCCTCCTTATCTTTTTTTCTTGATAGTAACGGATTTTTTCTCATCCAACTCTTTGATGAGTCTAACTCCAAAGA
>MAAG01000119.1:0-6606 GCA_002163065.1 Arcobacter sp. 31_11_sub10_T18 | reverse complement strand
TTCATCACCATGTAAAGGATAGGTTTTACGAAGGGGATAATCATACCAGTCATCGGGCATCAAAATTCGTTTCATATTATGGTGATTGACAATTTTTACACCATACATATCATACATTTCTCGCTCACTCCAATTGGCCATTTTAAAAATAGACTCCACAGACTCTATGGTTTCTTTTTCTTTAATAAAACATTTTAATCTTATTCGTTTTCGCTTAGTTGTAGACAACATTTCATAAAATATTTCAAAACCTCCACGCTCTGCTATATAATCTATTGCAGATAGTTCCATTAAAAAATCATAATCTAAATGATCTCTTAGATAAAGAATCGCTTTTGTATTATCACAAGCATTGATATAAATAACCAAATGCCCATTTTCAATATAATGTTCTAGAACTTCTAAACTTGTATCTAAATTATCAATATCATTTTCAAATACTTCATCTTCGTGGGTATTTAGTCTTGGTACTTGAGGTGAAACAAAAAAACGATCATTAAAGTAGGATTTTCTTTGTACATCATCTTTGGGAGTATACTTTCTCATTAGACCAACCTTTTTTTCTTAATTGATCTGAATATTGATTCTTTTCTAATCTTCTTTTGTAGCATCATCAATGCATATTGGAGGGTTTCAGGTCTAGGAGCACAGCCAGGAAGATAAATATCAACAGGAACAATTCTATCTGCACCTTGCACAGTAGAGTAAGTATTAAACATTCCTCCTGTGTTGGCACATGAACCCATAGAAATCACCCATTTGGGATCAGGCATTTGATCATAAAGTCTTCTCATAAACTCTGCATGTTTTTTTGTCAAAGTTCCAGCAATAATAATCACATCAGCTTGTCTTGGGCTGGCTCTAAAAATAGTTCCAAATCGGTCAAAGTCATATCTTGATGCTCCTGTTGCCATCATTTCTATAGCACAACAGGCCAAACCGTAAGTAAGTGGCCATAATGAGTTACTTCGTCCAAAGTTAACAATTTTATCGATGGTGGTTAGCGCTATGGGAGCTCCTCCATTTTGTAAATAGTTTATTTTATGCTGTGCCATTCTAAAGCTCCTTTTTTCCATGCGTAAACAAATCCAATTGTGAGTAAAAGAATAAATAAAATCATTTCTATAAATCCAAACCATCCCAAGTATTTAAAATCAACAGCCCAAGGAAACATAAATATGATTTCCACATCAAATAATATAAATAACAATGCCATCAAATAAAATTGTATTGAAATTGTATTGGGTTGCTTGGTCACTTCAGGACCACATTCGTAAATAGTTGTTTTTAATTTTTCGGTATCTAAACGTGCAAGTTTTCGACTAATATATCGTGCAGCAACGGTGGTTGCAATAAATGCTGTAAATGTTAAAACTAACATTAAAAACACACCAAAGTAAGGATGGGTAAATTCCATATGAGTCATTTGTTCCCCTTATATGCATAGGTTTCAAAATTATTGTTGACTAAAATAACCAATATTATCTGAATGATTCTAATGAAATTCTTATACGAAAATATAAAAATCATTCATTTTTTATTTCATTCAAAAAACATAATTTAATATAAATATTACAAGGATTGATTATATCAAAGATTTATGTTGTGTTTTATTATTTTGATACATAATAATAATTTTTCTTTTTTATATCTGCCTTTCAAGATGCCTAAGTGTATAATTAATATACATTAAAGCATGTTAATAGTGTATATAATTTAATGTATTATTAAAACGCTAAACATTATCTAAACAATAGTCTTTTATAATCCAAATACGTAATTTTTTGTTTTTATGCCACAATTTAAACACAAAAAATTCCTATAATAAATAACAATAAAATTAGGAGAAACACATGAAACTAAAACTATTAACATTAGTAGCTGTACTTTCGGCTTTTTTGGTATCGGGAGCATTTGCTGCAGAGAAAAAAATGGGTATGGAGAAAATGGCTGAAATGCCTTTTGGGGGAATGGAAGATATTGCTTATGCAAAAATGCTTTGGATGAAAATTGAAAAAAAAGGTCTTAATTCAACACCATCTAATTTATACATTGGAGGGAAACCTCATGGAGCAGTTAGAGAAGTTCTTGAAGCCATCATTGATGGAAAAAGAGTCATCGTTAAGAGAAACTACGGAGGAGAAGGGGTAAGCCTTGAAAATGTTGCCAATGACAGAGCTAAATACTTAAAAGCAGTTACAGTAATGGCAAAAAGAGAAAAGGGGTATGACTCTAAAAACAACGATTGGTTTTGGGTGAAATATAAAGCAGATGGATCTTTACATACAAATCCAAAAGGGGTAAAACTAGCAGGTCTTATTGATAAAACTCAAAAAAGAAAAGGATGTATTGCCTGTCATAACTCAGCTTCAGGTGGAGATTTAGTTTTCAAACACAACAAAGAAGCCAATGCTGATGTTGTTTACATCAAATAAGGAATAACTATGAAAAAAATATTACTTGGAACTTTTTTATTGTCTGCCAGTTTATTTGCTGCAAATATTGTAATAGACCAAAAAAATAATAAATTCAGTCAAGCTGAAATAAGAGTAAAAGTGGGAGACACCATCACTTTCACCAACTCTGATCCTTTTGCGCACAATGCCTACACCGATGAAGAAAACAATGAATTTGACCTTGGTTCTCAAAAACCAAATGAATCAAAAGTTGTACATGTGTTAGGTAAAGGAAAATTCTTAGTTGAATGTGTTATTCACCCAGATATGGCTTTAAATGTGGTCGTTGTTGAATAACATTTAAAATATCGTTAAACCATATAAACCTATTAATCAATAAGTAGGGATATATGGTTATTTAAAAATTATGTGTGCATTAAAAACTTAATTTACATATAATTCTTAGAAATCAAGGAAATAAAAAATGACAGTTAAGAAAAAATTACTATACGGTTTTATGAGTATAACCCTTATGGTTATCATTTTAGGAGCAGTCAGTTTTTATATGTTGGATGATATCGATACAAATATGCAAAGCTTAGTAAAAGAAACCATCCCTAAAAAAAGAATTGTTTCTGATTCAATTTTTTTAATGGAAAAATCTATTTCAGAATTTTTGATTTTTGCCTCAGCTTATGACAAGAAAAATACTTCAGTGATGGTAGATCAAAACCTCGATGTTCTTATAAAGAAAATCAAATATCTGCAAAAAGAAGCCAGTGCTAAAGACAAAAAAGAATTAAATGCTACCATTAAAAATATTCAAAAATTTAAATCAGTGGTTGATGAATACTCAGAAGTACACAATCAAAAGTTAGATTTATATTTTAATTTTGAAGATAAACTTTATAATGTGGAATCATTTTTTTATTATGAAAACTATACTGCCAGTAAATGGAACTTCAAATTGCAAGAAAGTTTACGATTAAATGAGAACTTTGCTCTAAATAAAAAAGTTGAAGATTCACTTTTTTCTAAATGGTACAATTCTTCAAAAATAGAAAATAAAAGAATTTCAAAGTTTATTACCCGTTATAATAAAACAAATGAAGAAATCTTTTCACTCTTAAAAGAAATAGAGCAGTCTCAAGACAAATCGTCTTTCTTATCAAAAGCAATTGAGTTAAATAATAAAAGAGATAAAACAGCTTTAAAAATAATTCGTTTGTCTTCAAAAACATCAACAGTGGTTGAAGCTTCTGAAAAAGAAAACTTTGACATTTTAATGGGAGTAGGCAAAGATATTTCTTCCAAATTAAAAGCAATAGAAAAGACTTTGGATAAAAAAGTTACCAATACACAATTAAATATCAGTGAAACTATTTCTACTGAGTCAACTGTGATTATTACCTCTATTTTTATTATTGTTCTTTTTGGAATTGTAATTGCTACTATTGTTAGTAGAAATATTTCAAATTCCATCAAACACTTTCAATCTAGTTTGTTGTCATTTTTCGATTTTATCAACAAAAAAACACAAGATGTTGAACTTATTCAAATCAAAAGTAAAGATGAATTTGGACAAATGGGTATTTTACTTAATGAACACATAGAAGAAACAAAAAAGAGCATTGTGCAAAATAGATTGTTTGTAGATGAACTGGTAAAAGTAGTAAATGAAGTGAATGAAGGACATTTAGATCAACGAATTAATATTGATATTGATGATGAAATTTTAAGTACCTTTAAAACTAATTTTAACAAAATGTTAGGAAATCTTGATAACAGTATTCAAATTGTTTTAGACTTTTTTGAAGAATTTAAAAAGAATCAATTCACAAAACAGTGTGATATTGAATACTCTGGACATATAAAAGATTTATTACAAGGGGTTAATTCACTGGGACAAGAGTTTTCTAAGATGTTGGGACAGAACTTACAAAATGGTTTTACCCTAGAGTCAAACTTAGAAGTTTTATCACATCAAATCAACAATCTAACACAAGCTTCTAATACACAAGCAACTGCTATTGAGAAAACCGTTGTCTCAGTGCAAGATATAACAGAAAATATTCGTTCCAATAGACAAAATACAATCAAAATGGAAGGTTTTGCAAAAAAGGTAAAAGAATCTGCCATAGATGGAGAAAAACTTGCCAATCGCACAGTTACTTCTATGGATGAGATTTCAGAGCATGTTACCACTATTAATGAAGCCATTTCTATTATTGATGCCATTGCCTTCCAAACCAATATTTTATCCCTTAACGCAGCTGTTGAAGCAGCAACTGCAGGTGAAGCTGGAAAAGGTTTTGCTGTGGTGGCGCAAGAAGTAAGAAACCTTGCAAACAAATCAGCAGAAGCAGCACGAGATATCAAAAATATGGTTGTACAAGCTTCTCAAAAAGCTGAAGATGGGAAAGTTATCACCAATGAGATGATTGAAGGATATGATCAATTGAAAAATAATATTGATGAAACAATGGTTGTTATTGATGGTGTAACAGAAGCATCTAAAGAACAAGAGTTAAGCATAGAAGAAATCAACGATACTTTAAATACCCTAGATAGAGAGACTCAAAAAAATGTTGGTATTGCAGAGGACTCAAATAGAGTTGCTCAACAATGTGAGCAAGTTGCACGTACAATTGTACAAGAAGTAGAAAAAAATACTTTTATTGGACAAGAGAAAATCAGACGTCAGTAATACTCAAATACATCATTTGAGAATCATCTATTTTGATATAGATGATTCTCTTTACACTTACACTTTAAAATAAACTCTATTTCTTCCTTCATGTTTGGCCCTATATAAAGCGATATCAGCATTTTTGATAATATCTTTTATAGTGTGAGTATCTTTACTCATACTCACACCAAAACTGGCAGTCATTTTATGTATTTTGGGAAAGAATGCTACTTCTATTTTTTTTCGTAGTTTCTCAGATAGTTTACGAAGTCCAACTTCATTCATCTTAGGACAAACCAATAAAAATTCTTCTCCACCCCAACGCCCTAAATAATCCACATCTCGAATATTATCTTGTAATTGTTTGACAAATTCAATAAGAACGATATCACCAAGATCATGTCCAAATTCATCATTTACTTTTTTGAAATAATCAATATCTATAAGTATCACTCCAAAAGATTCCCCATACCTTTTAAACAATTTCATTTGCTCATCTAAAACTTGATTTATTTTCATTCGGTTGTATGTTTTTGTTAGATTATCTGTTTGTGAAAGATATGTTAACTCCACATTATATTTACTCAAAGTTCTGTGTCTAAATACCAAAAGTGCAATAATAATTGAAGAAATAGTAAACAAAATCCATAACAATTTATAATCAGTTTTTTCTATATATTTGCTTTCACTCCAATGCTCCAGTATCTCTTGTTGTTTATTTTTTGGAATTCGAGAAATGGCTTTGTTTAGTATTTCAAGTAACTCTGGATAGTCAGACCTGATGGCAAAGGCTAAAGATGCTTGATACTTGGTTTTCCCCACTATTCTTAAGTTTTGCAAACCCAATTTATTAATCCAGAAACTCCCCTGTGGTAATGCACTAAGTAAAACATCGGCTTGCCCACTTTCAACTGAAAGAAGTCCTTCTTGGAGATTCTCCACCACATGATAATTTAGATTTGGATAATCTTTTTTTATTTCACTGATATATCCATAGTCTTTCATAACTGCAATTTTTTTGTCTTGTATATCTTCTAGGGAGTTTTGATAACTGGCGTTTTTATTCATCACCATCACAACAGGAGAAGATAAATATGATTTGGTAAAAGACATTTTATCTTTTAATAAAGAACTGGTCGTTTCAGATAACATATCCACATTTTTATCTATAGCAAAGTTAAGGGATTCACTCCAAGTAGAGCTTTCTAGTTTCAAAAACTGCAAACTGGTATATTGTTCTATGAGTTTTAAATGTTCATTAACAATACCCACATACTTTCCATCTTCAAAACCTTCATAAGGGAGCCAATTAGGATTTCCTGCAAAATAAATGGTTTTATTCTTTTTAATCCATTCAATTTCTTTCAAAGAGAGATTTATTTCGTTTTTATCGTGATAGATAAAAGATTCCAGATTAGAATTTGTTTCACTCAGAATCCCCAACTCTTCATACAAAGTAATGATTCTCTCAAATCTTCTTTTATCTATCTCACCTATGGGAATGTTTTTGGGCATCAATGA
>MAAG01000185.1 GCA_002163065.1 Arcobacter sp. 31_11_sub10_T18 | reverse complement strand
ATTGCTTTTTCAAAAAAAAGAAATCTTACACATATTAGAGATAAGTTTGATGTGATTTTAAAACGATTAAAAGAAGATGGAACTTATTTACAAGTACTTCAGAACTACTCTACAAAATAAATTTTATATAATTTGAACAAAGACTTATACATCAACAATTTATTAACAAACTATTATTAAAATATAACAATTCTTATACAAAACACACTGATAACTCACTTGATTTTATTAAAATTTTTTATCTTTAAATGATATAAGGAAGTTTATAATGGTTGTACTCTTATTCGAATCAGATACATTTCTTTGTAATGAAATAAATTCTCAATTACTCACTAAAAATAATGAAGTTCATATTGCTCGTGATTTAGAAGAAGCTATAGATTTACTTTATTTTTACAGATTTGACTTACTATTGTTTGAACTCACCTTATCCACTCTTGATATTATTGATGTCTTAAAAGAATTCCGCGAGCGAGGTAATCGAACTCCTACTATATTTATATCAAGCTTGAACGATATATCAATTTTAAAGAGAGCTTATCATGCTGGCTGCAATGATTATATTCAAATACCCTATAAATTTGAAGAGTTGGAAATAAGAATCAATTATATTAAAAAAGAATTTAACTTAGAAAATAAGGGGTCAATTCTTATTAGTAATGAAATGATATTTGACATAACTAATTACCTTATTATTAAGGATAATGAGAAAATACCTTTACCAAAAAAAGAAGCTTATATTTTAAAGTATTTTTTAGAAAATAAAAATAAAACTATATTAACTGATGATTTGATTGTGAATATATGGGAATATAACAATGCCCCATCTGTGTCCACAATTAGAACATATATAATGAACTTACGAAAAATTATTGGCTCACAACATTTTACAACAGTTAAAGGTATTGGCTATCGTTTTAATCAATTTAATCAATAAATTGCCAATTCTTAAAGATATATACTCTTATAGAAACTCCACGATTTCTCCATAAAGACTCCACGTTCTCTCCATAAAAACTCCATGTTTTCTCCATATTTCTATTGCTACAATTACCTCACATTTTGAACATGTCCGATGTTCATTTTGTTTAAATAGAGCTCTTATTAATTCGCAATTGATAAGTAGGAGTTTAAGTTTAATTATGTAAATTTCACTAGGAGAAATAATGAATAGATTCATTAAAAGTAGTTTAGTAGCAAGTATTGTAGTTTCAGGGATCACCTCAAGTAGTTTCGCAGCAGATAGTTTGGCAGAATCATTTTCAAATGGAAAATTTAAAGGTGGGCTCAAGTCTTATTATTTTGCAAAAACTTATGAAGACTCAACAAAAGTTGATCCTTCAATCTGGGTAAATGGTGGTTACTTAAACTATGTTACTGACACATTAAACGGTTTGACACTGGGTGCAACATTACAAACTTCACATGTTAACCATAAAAAAGCCAATGCTGATAATGCAACTTATGACCGTTGGATGGATGCAAGTGGATCTGTTTTATCGGAGTCATATTTAAACTATAAGTATGGAAAGACTGCATTAAAAGCTGGTAGACAATATGTTTCAACACCTTTAGTTTTGGGATCTAGTAGTAGAGTTATTAAAGAAGCATTTGAAGCTTATCTTGTAACAAATACTGATATCCCAAATACTACTATAGTTGCTGGTAAAATTGCAAAGTATCAAACTAGAACAGATTCTGCAGGAGGAGTTAGTGAATTTGCGCAAGGAAGAATTGGCAGTAACGAGATGACCTCTGATGGTGCAAAAACTGTTTACGTTAAAAATAATTCTATTGAAAACCTAACGCTTCAAGGACAATATTTAGATGTAACAGATTTGTATACAACTCTTTATATGGATGCTCTATATAAAATCAAAGGAGATATGAAACCTTATCTTGCAGCACAATACTATGATACAAGCTATGATAGCTCGGCAACAGAAGGTAATTCAATGTATGGTGTTAAAGCAGGGGTGAATATTGACGGACTTAAATTGCATCTTTCTTATACATCAGTTGCAGATGATAATGGTTCATATGTAAAAAGAGGTCTTGGACAATCTGCATATAAATCATATACTGCTTCATGGGATAGTGCTGGTTGGAAATCATACGCTCCAGGAGCAGATTCTTGGCAGCTAGGTGCATCTAAAAGTTTTGGAAATGTAAGTACACTCTTTAGATATTCAAACTATGATGTACCAACTGCAACTTCAAATCTTAAAGAGATGAATTTTAATATAGGATATAAGTTTTCAGGGGAATTCAAAAACCTAAAAGCTTCAGTGACTTATTCAAGGTTAGATTATGATGTAGAAAATGGTGATAATGACACCTTACAAACGAAACTTATTTATTCTTTTTAATAAGGTAGATTCATTTAATAAAAAAGCTTGAATTTGAACTCAAGCTTTTTTATATGCAATCATTTGTATTAAAATACTATCTATGTACTTCTTAAATATCGGAGTTGATTTAAAAGATACCTGAAATCTCGAAATAAATCATAAGCCGCGAACTTGTAACTTCGATATTTATAATTTAAAAAAGTTCCTTCAATATTTTTCTTCTTAGACATTGTAAATATTGAATAATTTGCTAGTGTATAAAATAATAACATTCCTTTTAACTATATTACAAAGCTTACACTCCTCTATAAGACTAAATTTATATTATAATTGTTTTCAAAATAATTACACACTTCAAACACATTTGTCCCCGTTATACTTTTATTATCACTAAAAGGAGTTAGTATGAAAAAAAGTTTATTAGGTGGTATGGCACTATTGTTACTTACATCAAGTGTTTATGCAGCCCCAGAAAAATTAAGAGTAGTTGGTTCTTGGAGTAGTTTGTCTTTGTACAAAGAATATGAAAAACCATATTGGAAAAAAGAATTCAATAAAGAGTTTGCAGATACAAAAGTAAGATTGAGTTCACTTGGTCAAGTTAAACTTAAAGGAGCAGCAGTTTATAGACAACTTTCAAAAGGAGTCTTTGATGTGGTTTCTACTGTTGGTGGTTACGTAGTATCTGATTCACAAGCTATTGCGGGACTTGATTTTCCTGCTTTAGCAAATGATATTCAAACTGCACGCAAAATTGTGGAAGCTTATAAACCTACTTTGGATAATGCCCTTAAAAATGATTTTAATTCTAAGTTACTCTCTGTGGTACCTTATCCTTCTCAAGTATTATTTTGTAAAGATAAAGTGACTTCATTGGCTTATTTAAAAGGTAAAAAGATTAGAGCTTCAGGATGGACAGTTGCAGAGTTTTTAGATGGAATTGGCGCAACTGGAATTACTATGTCTTATAGTGAAGTTCCACAAGCACTTCAAAGAGGCGTTGTTGATTGTGCAGTTACTGGTGGATTATCTGGATATTCTTCAGGTTGGGGTGAAGTTGCTGATTATTTATATCCCTTACCAATTGGAGGATGGGCCTATGTGGTTACAGCTATGAATCTTGATACTTGGAATAAGTTTTCAAAAGATGAACAAAGTAAATTATTAAGCTCAATTGATTCAAAAATCACTGTTCCTGCTTGGAAAAAAACTGATTATGAAACATCTGAGGGTGAAAAATGTTTGACGGGACAAGAATGTTCATACGGAAAAGCAAATAATATGACTTTAGAACCAGTAAAAGACTATGATAAACGAATTGCTCGAAAAATACTTGTAAGAAATGTAATTCCTAAATGGGTTAAAAAGGTATCACCAGAAGTAGTTTCTCAATGGAATGCATCTATTGGAAAAGTAGTTGATATCGTTGCTAAATAGAGGAATATATTATGGTTAAAAAATTAAAGAAAAATTCTGAATATTTTATATATTTGTGTGGAATTTTACTTTTCTCCTCAGTACTTTTAATAAGTGCTGAGGTAGTTTTAAGAAAATTCTTTTTGTTCTCTTTTGGTGCTGCAGATGAGCTATCTGGCTATGTCTTAGGTATTATCATCTCTTGGTCTTTGACTTATGTTTTATTTGAAAAAATGCATATTCGAATTGATGTGATTTATGAGAAAGTTTCCAATAAATCTAAAAATTTGTTTGATGTTATTGCAATGTTTTTTACCTTCAGTTTTAGTATGTTGTTGACATATTTTTCTTTTGATGTAGTATATACTTCAATTATTAAAAACTCAACTGCAAACACTCCCCTTGGAACACCATTATGGATACCACAACTAATATGGTGGTTGGGTTTTGCATTCTTTTCCTTAGTGGTTTTCATCTTGTTATTGTTGGCTATTAGAACAATGATAAGTAATAAAAGAAATGACTATACTAGTGTTTCAAAGGAGCAGTTATGAGTTTGGTTCTAATTTCAGTTGTTGTTTTACTGTGTCTTTTATTTCTTTCAGTTCCCGTAGCTTCTACTATTGCTGGTGTTGGAATGTTGGTGGGGTATTTTTTCTCAGACTATCCTATTTTTGAGTCAATTGGAGAAGTAACTTGGAGTGCGAGTACAGATTTCTTGCTGCTTTCTATTCCCTTTTTTGTTTTACTGGGTGAAATACTTCTTCATTCAGGAATTGCAAAAAATATCTATTTTGCCTTGCAAAAATGGCTTTCTTGGTTACCTGGTGGATTATTACATGCTAACATAGCATCTTCTGCAATTTTCTCATCCATTTCAGGTTCATCAGTTGCCACAGCTGCCACAATAACAACTGTAGCTATGCCACAAAGTGAAAAGTATGGATACAAACCTGGATTATTTGCAGGAACTATTGCTGCTGGAGGAACATTGGGAATTTTAATTCCTCCATCTATTAATTTAATAGTATATGGATTTCTAACAAACAGTTCTATTCCAAAACTGTTTATCGCTGGACTTGTACCTGGAATTTTATTATCGCTATTATTTATGACTTTTATTTTAATATACACATTGATTAAAAAAGACAAGAGTGTTATTAATGACAAAGTCACATGGGGTGAGAGATTAATTGCATTAAAAGATTTGGTACCTATTCTGATCTTGTTTGTGCTTATTATGGGCTCAATTTATACTGGGTTTGCAACGCCAACTGAGAGTGCTGCTATTGGTGTATTGGTCGCTTTAGTCATAGTATATTTTAATTCCTTGTTAACACTTGATGTTATTAAAAAGTCTATTCAAGGGACAATTAGAACCACAGGTATGATTATGTTTATTATTGTTGCAGCAAACTTTTTAAACTTTGTTTTGGTTTCTATTGGTTTAACCGATGAATTGGCTTATTTTGTTGAAGAGTTGGAAATATCTAAATATACCATGTTATTTGTCATAACTATTTTGTTTATTGTTTTGGGTTTATTTATTGAAACCTTGTCTTTAATGGTAATTACTATTCCAATTATTGCTCCTGTGATGATAGCAATTGGTTTTGATAGTATTTGGTTTGGTATTTATCTCATCATTTTAATTGAAATGGCATTGATTACGCCACCTGTTGGATTAAATTTATATGTGGTTCAAGGTATAAGAAACAAAGGAAATATTACTGAAGTAATGAAAGGGTGTTTTCCTTTTGTTCTGATTATGTTATTTATGGCATTTTTACTGGTATTATTTCCTCAAATAACACTATTTTTAGTGCAATATGTTTAAAGGTTTATGAATGAATGCAAAACAATTAAGAGAAAAAATAGCAAAGAACGAATTTAACAAACCTACCTCTGGACAATGTACGGGACATTTACAAGCCAATATGCTTGTGATTCCCAGTGCTTATGCAGACGCTTTTGAAGCGTTTGCTAATGCCAATAAAAAAGCAATTCCAGTATTAGAAATAATAAAAGGTTCACATTATTCAAAACATTTAGCCAATGGTGCCAATTTATTAAATGAATTACCTGCATATAACATTATCAAAGATGGTGTTGTAGTAGAGACTGTGAATAACATCGAAGAATACTATACGGATGATTTGGTGTTTTTTTTAATTGGGTGTAGTTTTACTTTTGAGACTTCTTTAATGAGCAATGGGATTAGTTTACGTCATGTTGATTTGGATGTAAATGTTTCAATGTACAATACGTCAATTGAACTCAATCCAGTAGATATGTTTACAGGTAAAATGGTCGTTTCCATGAGACCTGTAAAAAAACATAGAGTTGCGGATGCTTGCGTGATTACAAGCCATTATCCAAGTGTTCATGGAAGTCCAATACAAATTGGGTATCCAAATATGATTGGGATAAAAGATATTAAGTCACCTGATTATGGAGATGCCGTTGAAATTAAAGAGGATGAGATTCCCTTATTCTGGCCTTGTGGCGTGACCACTCAAAATGTCTTAAGTGAATTAAAACTTCCTTTTGCAATAACACACGCACCTGGATTTATGTTTGTGAGTGATAAAAAAGACAGTGAGTTTTATGTTTAACGCTCAAGTAACTTATAACCTTCTTGTATAACATTTTGAATAATGTTTACAGGAAGTTTTTTTCTCAACTCTTTAATAAATGTTTTTAAGGCATTATCTGTCATCACCTTATCCATCCAAATATAATCTTGAATGATATCATAGGTCGTGATAAGTTTTCTGTTTTGATATAAAAGCTCTAGAAAATCTTTCTCTTTTTTTCTCAAAACCACAACTTCATCCTTATAATATAAAGTACTGTCATCCACATCCAAATAGGTATATTGTGCCAATTCCAACCTGGTATTGTGTTGCTCACACAAAGCACTTGATATGGCTTCAAACAGACTTTCATTGGTGGTTGGTTTTAAAATATAGTGATCAATTTTTAAGTTAATTAATTTTAATAAATACTCTTCTTTAGAATAGGCACTTAGAATAATAATGGGTGTTGCCAAGTTTGTTTTTCGGATTCGTTTAACCAATTCTATACCATCTCCATCTTGCATCTCAATATCTGAAATTAACAAACTGGGTTTTTTTTCTAAAAACAAATCATAGGCATCATAACCGTTATCCGCCTCATAAACCTCATTAAAATAAAACTTGAGGGTATTAACCATTCGTTTTCTTATTTCATGGTCATCTTCAGCCAGTAAAACAGTATGGTTTTGCAAAATATCTTTTAACTGCGTCATCTTTTTTCCTCTTTAAATGGTTTATATAGAAATGGTAAAAACAGCACCTTTTTCATCATTTAGTACGCTTAATTTTCCTTGCATATTTGTTTCAATAATCATCTTAGACATGTATAATCCAAGTCCTGTACCTTGTGATTTTTTTGTTGAAAAATAAGGGTCAAATATGGACTCTATATGATCTTTATTAATACCACCTGCATTATCTTTTACCTGTACTATTGAGATATTATCTTTGATGTCTATGTTGAGAATAATATTCGCATTTTTAACATGATTCATAATTAAAGCATCTTTTGCATTAACCAATAGATTCAGAATCACTTGGGAATATTCTCTTTGATACCCTTTGATTTGTTTATCTTGGATTATTTCAACGTTTAATACAATATGTTGGTTAATCAAAGATTCTTTGATTAATCCAATGGCTTCTTTACAAGCTTTGGATACATAAAAATTTTCTTTGTTTTTCTCTGGTTTAAAGAAGTTTTTAAAATCTTCGATGGTTAAAGACATAAATTGTATGATTTTAGTGGCGTCATTGGTGGCACCCAGAAGAAATTTATCATTGGCTTTTTTAAAAGCAATGGTGGTTTCAACTTCCATCATGATTCCTGCCAGTTGACTTAAAGGTTGTCTCCATTGATGGGCAATCATATTTAACATCTCTCCCATTCTAGCCAATCTTGATTGTCTCAACATGGTTCTATCTTTTTGTTTTGCTTCTTTAATTGCCAAATCAATTTTGACGTGTAAATTTTGGTTTAAATCTTTAAGTTTTAACTCTTTTCTATGTACTTTGTCTTGATATCTTTTAAAAGTATTGTTTATTTGTTGTGAAATGATGATGGATAAAAAGGAGATAAATACCATGAGGAAAAATGCAATGATTATGGTGTTTTGAATATAGGTATCTATTTTTTTCTCTAAGTCTTTTTTCTTGTTTGAAATAACCTGATGAATTTCATCCATATAAATTCCTGTACCTATGATCCAATTCCATTCTTTGTATAGTTTTATAAAAGCCAGTTTTTGAGTTGACTCTATTTGATTTGGTTTGGGCCAGAAATATTCCAAAAAATTACCTTGATGATTTTTTATGGCAAGTTTGATAAATTTTTGTACAAAAAGAGTTCCTTTTGCATCTTTGAGATTGGTATCATCTTTATTAATATCCTCTTGTCTATAAGGATGAGCCAGTAGTTTATTGGTATTGGTATGAATCCAAAAATAGTTATTATTTCCAAAGCGTATATATTCAACCCACCTAGAAATTGAGTATTTTAAGTCATCTAAACTATAAAAGATATCTTTGATTAAAACCACAATAATTTTTTCTTCTTTGAGATATTTGTAAAAGTAAAGATTGGTTTCATCTTCAAGGGTAAACATTTGATTTTGGTTTTCTAAAGATGTTTGAATATCATCGATTTGATATTTTTGGAAAAATACATCGGGGTCTTTATATAGCTTTTCACTGCTTATATCATAAATGATAAAGTCAGTATTTGAATTTGCATTTTGGAGTACATACTCATAGTATTTTTGATGATTGTTTTTTTGTTTAGATATTAATTGAGTAAAGGCATCCATTTGAATATTGATATTTTTTTTAGTATTGTCAAGCATTAAGTTTTTATGATAGTCAATATAATTAAAAATATATTCTATTTCTTTTTGCAGTACTACTTTCTGTTTTTGAATGTAATCTTGTTCTAACTGAATACTCTCTGTTTGGAAGTAGTCTTTTTGAGTTTTAATAAATGAATAAAGTATGATAATAACTAAAATTATGATTGTAAATATGGGTGTTAGAATAATAAGTTTGGGTATATTTTTTTCGCTAAACAAAAGTACTCCTTATAGTAATATCATATACTATTAAAATGAAATGAGTTAGAGGTGTGTAACTTAATTATTTTACTATAAAATGAAGTTATTTATCAAATTTCTTTCAAACTCTAATAACCCACTTTTAACCCTCCTTAATTACTTATACTTTTGCGCATATTTAACAGTAAAACAATGGGTCATTTAATGGATTTTATTATAATATCTTTCCGTAAGATTACAATAATCAAATAATGATTGAAAAACTCACCTAGAACACACTCGTACTGGGTAGAATTTTTTTATAAAAACATGAACACAAGTAGTGAATACTTGTCTTGATTGTATAGTGAAAGGTTAAAATGCAGATAAAACTTAATTGTGATATGGGTGAGAGTTTTGGGATTTGGAAAATGGGATTAGATGAAGAGATAATGCCTTATGTAGATATGGCAAATCTTGCATGTGGATTTCATGCCAGTGATGCACTAACTATGCAAAAGTCAGTAAAACTTGCCTGTAAACATGGTGTTGAGATTGGTGCTCATCCTGGTTATCCTGATATTTCTGGATTTGGACGACGAAGTATGAATTGTAGCTTTGAAGAAATAGAAACACTTGTACTCTATCAAATGGGCGCTTTAAGTGCTTTTTGTAAGGCCAATGATACTGTTTTTACTTATGTAAAACCTCATGGGGCTCTATACAATGACATGATGAAAGATGAAATTATTTTCAAAGCCATCTTAAGTGCAATTTCATCTTATGACCAAAGTTTAAAACTGATGATTTTATCCACGGCTAAAACTGAAAAATATGAAAAAATGGCAAAAACTTTTGGAATAGAGTTATTGTTTGAAGTATTTGCAGATAGAAACTACAATGAAGATGGTACCTTGGTATCAAGAACACTTGAACATGCAGTGATTCACGAAGTTGATGTGGTATTAAATAGAATCAAAACTTTAAAAAATGAGGGTTACTTAGTCAGTCATAGTGGAGAAAAACTTTATATAAAAGCCGATGCCATATGTGTACATGGAGATAATCAAGAAGCCTTAGAGTTTATCAAAACATTAAGAGGGTGTCTTTAATGAAAATTAATTTGGCTTCAGTTGATTCAGTGATTATATACTTTGGAGATGAAATTTCTAAAGAGATCTCCTTAATAGTTAAACAAGCATATGAACTTATCAAAAGAAGTAATAACAAAGCATTTATTGAGGTTATCCCTTCTTATAATTCTTTATTGGTGAGTTATGATATTTTTTCTTTTGATTATGAAACAATAAAAAGTTTTTTAGAAAACTTATTACAAGATATTAGAGTCAATGAAAATGAAGAAAAAAGTATTATTACTGTTGACGTTTATTATGGTTTAGAAGTAGGGCTTGACCTAGAGTATATGAGTGGAAAGACCAAATTAACTATTGATGAAATAATTAAACTACACACTTCAAAAGTGTATGATATTTATGCCATAGGTTTTTTACCTGGTTTTGCTTATATGGCCAGTGTTGATGACAAAATTGCCATGCCAAGACTAGAAAATCCAAGAAAAAAAATACCAAAAGGCTCTGTTGCCATTGCTGATAATCAAACAGCTATTTATCCAAAGGATACTCCTGGAGGTTGGAACATCTTGGGTAAAACAGCTTTTGAACTCTTTGATAAAAAACTTGAATCCTTATCTCCTGTAAGTATCAAAAATCAAATTCAATTTAACTCAATCAGTAAAGAAGAATTTTTGTCTCAAGGGGGTGTATTATGAGTGGTTTTGAAGTTATTAAAAGTGGAATATTTACACTTTTACAAGATAAAGGACGATTTGGGTTAACCCATTTAGGTGTTACCAACTCAGGTGTTATGGATGAATATGCAGCACTAATGGCACACAAAATGTTAGACAATGACTTAGATACGAATATTTTGGAAATCGTATTTGGTAATGTTGAACTAAAATCTAGTGTGGATAGTGTAGTTTGTATTACTGGTGCAAAATGTGAACTCTTTATTAATGATATCCCCTGTCAAACATGGAAAACATACAAAATTACAAATGGAGATACTTTAAAAATAGGAAAAGTTCTTGATGGTCAAAGAGTATATTTATGTGTTAAAAATGGATTTGATATTAAAAAAGAGTTTGGAAGTTACTCCACTACCATCAAAGAAGAACTTGGTGGACTTAATGGGAAGCAGTTAAAAAAAGGTGATACTTTACCTTTTATGAAATCAAATTCTTTGTTTGGGAATCGATTAAAACAAATTCATATTCCAAAATATGATGAAGAAGTTTTAACTCTTAGAGTGTTGTTGAGTTATCAAGAAGAAAGTTTCTCAAAAGCTGAAAAAGAAAAGTTTTTTAGCTCACAGTATAAAATCACGCCTGATTTTAATCGTATGGCTTGCCGTTTAAGTGGAGAAGAAGTACACTCGAGTTTAAATGGAATTATATCTGAAGGTATTACCTTTGGTTCTATTCAAATTCCCAAAAATGGTCAACCTATTATCTTATTAAAAGAGAGACAAACAATTGGTGGATATCCTAAAATAGGTTCAGTTTTAAGTATCGATTGTTTTAAATTAGCTCAAAGAAAAGTGGGTAGTTATGTGAGATTTGAAGAGATAGGAATTCTTGAAGCACAAACAAAGCTCAAAGATTTTTACAATGTTTTTAACAATGAATAGGAAAAAAATATAAACAATACTAAAAAGAATTATGGTATTTGCTATTAAGCTGTAACTCTTTTTAGATACATTTTAAGATGAAATTAGTTTACAGCGTAGTTTAAATTTGTCCCCCTTTTAAACGATTCTCCTCGTAATAAGTAATTTAAACTATGTTGTAAAGTGACTTTAAATTGATAAGCAAACTTAAGAAGAAAAAAGAAGGAAAAGAAGATGGGAACAGGAACAATTGGATTATTGATCTTTTTAGTAATAATGATCGTATGGTTTATCCATGATAAATACGTACAAAGAAAACACCAACTATTAGTAAATTATCCAATCATAGGAAGACTAAGATATTTATTTGAAGAGTTA
>MAAG01000129.1 GCA_002163065.1 Arcobacter sp. 31_11_sub10_T18 | reverse complement strand
AGAAAATGATGAAAATACACAAAAACTAATTTTTATCAAAACACTCAAACTAGACAATCGTATTACCATTTGTATCAAAGATAATGCAGGAGGAATCAAAGAAGATATTTTAGATAAAATATTTGAACCTTATTTCACAACAAAACATAAAGCACAAGGTACAGGGTTGGGATTGTATATGACCCACCAAATCATCAGTGACAGTTTTAAAGGAAATATTCAAGTATCCAATGAAACATATGAGTATAACAGCACTACTTTCAAGGGAGCAAAACTCACAATATTTTTACCACTGTCATAAAAAACAAGTTACAATTACCACATTTTTGCCACAAAATCATACTATCATAACAATCTACATGTAAGAATATGAGGTATTTGATATGGATTTAAATAGTATAGTTAAATACACCCACAGTTTAAAAATCCTATATATTGAAGACGATATCGATTTATTAGAACACCTTACTTCCATATTAGAGAACCTTTTTGTCACCGTTGATACCAGTAACGATGGACAACAAGCACTTAACATGTATAATAAATTCTATGAAGATAACAATCAATTTTATGACATCGTGTTAACAGATATTGAACTTCCCCATATAAATGGTCTCAATCTTATTGAATCAATGTTAGAACTTAACCCAACGCAACATGTAGTAGTAATTTCTGCTTATAATGATACGGATAAACTAGAAAAACTCTTATCCTTAGGTATTGACAATTTTCTTCACAAACCAATCGATTTCAAGGTATTTTTTGAAACCTTTAAAAAATGTGCCATACCAATTTTAGAACAAAGAGAGATGCTGTCAAAACTCAATAATGTTCAAGAAATAAACTACAACTTAGAATCAGTTATGGATATCATCAATCAAGTTGCTATTGTCTCGAAAACAGATTTGGAGGGTATTATTACTTATGTGAATGATATCTTTTGTAATACATCACAGTATTCAAAAGAAGAACTACTAGGTAAAAATCATAATATATTAAGACATCATGACATGCCTTCAATTGTTTTTCAACATATGTGGGAAGAAATACAAGATGGAAAAATCTGGAAAGGAAAATTAAAGAATAGAGCCAAAGATGGAAGCTCCTATTATGTAAATGCAAATATCTTTCCAATTTTTAATACCAATAATGAAATAAAAGAGTATATTGCTATCCGATTTTTAACCACCAATGAAGAAGTGAAAAATAGAGAATTCAAGAAAAAAGTTCTAGAACAATATCAAGAATCAAAACGAAGAGATTTTACCTCTAGACGAATGATAGATGATTTAAAAAAACAACTCATTAAATATGAGAACTTTGATCTCTTAGAATTCAGCCTTAAGAAAATGAAGAAAAAAAGCCTAGATTGTACCTCTCAATTAAATTTCACAGAAGATAAAAATAAAAATTTAGAACTAGACTTTACAAATTATAAAAAAAATGTACTCAAAAATGTTTCTGCCATATTGGAAAAGAATAAAAGATTACAAATGAAAAGTGATGTCCATGACCAAAAAGTGGATAGTTTAAAAAAAGAAATCAAAGCAAAGGAAGATGAGTTTAAAAAAATGCTTGATACAAATGAACAAAGAGCAAAAGAAATAGAAGACTTGAGAGATGTAATAAAACATCTAGAGGAAGAAGACAATTAAAGTATAGCACCTTACTTAAGTTTCTAGCTTGAAAAAACCACTTTTTTGCCACAAAAAAAGAATATCATAAATATAAGTTTATGGCTTTTTACACTCAAGGGAAGAGATATGGATTTAAAAAACACTATGAAATATACAAAAGATTTAAGCATATTATATGTAGAAGATGATGAAGACGCCATTGAACATCTCTCCTCAGTTTTAGAAACACTTTTTCTTACTGTTCATAAAGCTTATGATGGTAATCATGGTTTAGAGTCATATAATAACTATTATTCTATGTATAATAAATATTATGACTTGGTACTAACTGATATCGAAATGCCGCGTAAAAATGGAATTGAGCTTAGTGAGATTATTTTAGATATTAATCCCAATCAAAATATAATTGTTATTTCAGCCTATAATGAAAAAGAAAGGTTGCAGCAACTTCTTACTATGGGAATAACCAATTTTCTACATAAACCCGTAGAATCACGTAATTTTTTTGATACGTTTAAAAAATGTTCAAAACTAATTTGTGAGCAAAATAAAATGAAAGAAGAACTTCATTCATCTCAAGAAGTAAATCATAATTTAGAAGTATTACTTGATATCGTTAATCAAGTTGCAATAATCTCCAAAACTAATTTACAAGGAACAATTACCTTTGTAAATGATCTATTTTGTCAAA
>MAAG01000165.1 GCA_002163065.1 Arcobacter sp. 31_11_sub10_T18 | reverse complement strand
AGAATACGACTTTTAAACAGAATATCTTTTACTTTAACTCAAAAACTATTTACACGTCTCTAAATCGCCAAATACCGAGCTCACTTTTAATAATGTTGCAATATTTCATTAATAGGACTAACTAATTTATCCAAAGTTTGTTTTTGGACAAACGATAATATGCCCAAGCACCCGTAATTCCACGGGCAGAATACATACACATCAAACTAAACCATAATCCGTGATTATAATAGTCACTGCTTAACCACCATACAGGAAAATATACGAAAACTACTGAGATAATCATCGTGTTTTGCATTAATCTAGCTTGAGTTGTACCAATAAAAATTCCATCAATCAAAAAACTCGATACTGCAAATAGTGGTAAAATCACTAGCCATGGCAAATATTCATTTGCAATTTGTTGAACAGTTTTTATTGAAGTTAACATCGTAATAATCCATTCTCCTGCTATAAGAAAAAACAGACTAAATAATAAAGCTGTAAATATCGAAAATACAGCAGCAGCAGATACAAATTGATGGAATCTACTTAAATCTTTTTCTCCTACAGCTTTACCTGCTAATGCTTCAATAGAATGGGCATAACCATCTAAGGCATGTGCTATTAAGGTGACAAAACTCATCAAAACAACATTTGCGGCAAGTATATTGGTCCCTAACTTTGCACCTTGTGCTGTAAAAAAAGACATTGCTATTAACAATAAAATAGTACGAACAAAGATATATCGATTTACTTTTAAAATAGGAATGTAATATGCTAGGCGCTTTAATTTTTGAATTGCTATTTCACCAGGTATCTTAAGTAGCATTTTACGACAAAACCAAAGTGCCAGTAACAATCCAAAATATTCTGAAATGACTGTGGCTATTGCTAATCCATTTACTTTTAAACCTAAGACATTAACAGCAATTACATCAAGAACAATATTTAATAAGTTGGTACTTATTAATAATATTAATAATACTTTTGTCGTTTGATTACCCACAAACCATCCTACGAGTACATAGGTACATAAAACTGCAGGTGCACCAAAAATACGATAGTGTGAATAGGATATTGCATATTCTAACACTTCTTTTGGCGGCGCTAGAAGTGATATTCCATAATTAATTATTGCTTGTTGAAATAGTATAAGGAACGCAGCAATTGATAAACCTAGAATTAGAGATTGTGCTAATACGGTTCTGTTGGAAGAGCCATCTTTTGCACCAACTAATTGTGCAATCATTCCCGTTGTACCCATACGTAAAAAGCCAAATGCCCAATAAATAAAAGTAAATAATGTAGTACCTATTGCAACAGCTGCTAAATATTTACTATCAGGCAAATGTCCAATAACCACAATATCTGCAAGCCCCAACAATGGTTGAGATATATTTGATAACATTACGGGCCAAGTTAATAACCAAATTGTTTTATAATCTAATTTATTTGTATTAATAAACACGTTTATTTCCCTCATAAGAAGGTAATAACATGTAATTTGTATAGAGCACTTTGTTTAGTTTTAGATTCATATTTACTTTTTATAATTAGATTTTAGTTTGACATCATAGTATAATGCTTCCTTTTTTGAAGCTTAGTAAACTAAGTTTTTTTATTCTAGCTTCTTAGGATACCAGAAGTAACAGTTTTACTATTTTAGCGTCTAAATTATTGATAGCTTGATAATAAACTTCATGTAGATAAATTATTGACTATTGAGAGATTTTATGTAATCTTATTTAATATATCAACATATTTTTTACATAATAAAAGAGTAAGCTTATAATTAGAAAACAATTTTGTTAGTGAAATATTGAATGGAAAAAAATGAAGTACTACAACAAGCTATTATTTATTTTATTAATCTCTATTTTTACCTTGAATATTCAAGCACAACCTACTACTATAAAAGCTTCTGAAGTAAGCAATAAAGAATTAAATATAGCACTTATTTTGTGGAGAGGTGAAACCAAAGCAGAAGTCTCATTCAAGAAAACATTAAAAAACTTGGGCTATAAAGTTAAGTATACAATTTATGATGCACAAAACCAACGATTTAAGTTTCCAGATGTTTTAAGAAGAATTGATTTTTCTGAATATGATTATATTTATACCTTTGGCACTACAGCCTCTCAGTTGACTAAGCGGCTTTTGGATAACAAAGTACCCCAAATCTTTAATATTGTTTCATCGCCTGTGATGGCAAATGTGGTTGATTCGATGACTGGAAGCTCTGAAAATATTGCGGGTGTTAGTAATCAAGTACCTTTGGAGTTACAAATAAAGACAGCTTTGAGTGTTATAAAATTTAAACGTCTTGCTTTATTTTTTAATCCTCGCGAACAAAACTCTATGATTATCCGCTCAAAATTAATTCATTTGGGCGAAAAGTATAACTTTGAAGTTGTTTCTCTTCGCTCACCCATAAAAGAAATGCTGATAGATAATGTAAAAAAATTAACGACTAAAACAGTAGTTGTGGATGCCGTTTATTTACCTGCAGATAGTTTTATTGTTTCAAATGCTAAGTATATTGGTGAAGAACTAAGACGTGCAAAAATTAAAAGTATAGGCGCTATTCAAGAATATGTAGAACAAGGTGCTTTAATGGGAACAGTTACAGATTATACAAAACTTGGAAGTATGTCGGCTTCTATCGTTCATCAACATGAAAATGGTACGAAACTTGGGAATATACCTGTTCAAATACAAAAAAATCCATTTATTGTCTTAAATAAAACCACTTGTGATTTATTAGATATTGACATTGACTCAATAATTCTTGATCAAGCCATTATCTTAAAGTAATCAGTATTTAAAAAGACATATAAAACTTATAAAAGTGCTAAAATCCACTCTTTGACATTTAGTATACTTTGTTTATCTTTTTTTGAAACAAAAAGAGCAGGTTTATTTTTTCGATTTTCTTTTACATCTGATTTCATTTCTTCTAGATTTACTTCCACATAAGGAGCCAAATCTGTTTTATTTACGATTAATAAATCGCTAAATAATAAACCAGCACCTTTTTTTCTAGGAATATCTCCACCTTGGGCAACATCAATGATATAACAATAATAATCAACAAGCTCATAGGAGAATGTTGCAGATAAATTATCTCCACCACTTTCAACAAAGATAATATCAGGTTGAAAACTTGATTCTAAATCTTCACAGGCTTTTAGATTAATCGAAATATCATCTCTAATTGCAGTGTGAGGGCATCCACCAGTCTCAACGCCTATAACCATATCACTATCAATACTGAGAGATTTTTTTAGATAATTGGCATCTTCTGTTGTATATATATCATTGGTGACAATTGCAACTTTATATTCATCTTTTAGTAAATTTGTTAAAGACTCAATCATTGAAGTTTTTCCACTTCCAACTGGTCCTGCTATTCCTATTTTGACACTCATGTTCTTCCTTCTTTTTGTTTGGTTACTTGGTTCTTTTATATCTTTTTATGTCACAAACATTTTAGGTTCTAAATTTAGATGTTTAAAAATTACTTCTTCAAATAAAGGATTGAAATTGCTCACATTTTTTGAAGAGTTTTTAATATAATCTTCCAATACTTTATCAAAAGAAAATAAAAGTTTCTGTATTTGAGAGGGTTTAATTCTCGATATTTTTATGGAAGTTGCCGCAATATTAATTAAAGTTTTTTTACACCATAACATTAATAATAAATCTATGTCTAAATCCAATTCGTAGGCATATGCACACAAAACAATAAGCTCATTTCCACTACTTTCACCTTGAGAAATCT
Organism: Arcobacter sp. 31_11_sub10_T18; assembly: GCA_002163065.1. Taxonomy (GTDB): domain Bacteria; phylum Campylobacterota; class Campylobacteria; order Campylobacterales; family Arcobacteraceae; genus MAAG01. The sequence continues at coordinate 8,111 of MAAG01000165.1, read as the reverse complement.
TCTTGAAATAATCTTGGACAATAACTTTATTCAAATCAAAATTAATATGTCTTAGATAATTTCTGCCCATGTCACATGATGCTTTGGCATACTCGTAACTCAACATTGCATTATATTTTTTATCTTCTTTTATGAGTAGATGTAGTTTGTTGGCATGTAAATATTTGTAAACTTTCTTTGCATATACAAATTCGAAGTTTTGGTATTGATCTCTTATTAGATTATCGAGATAGACTTCTAGACTATCAATATCTTTGACAATATCCAATACAATATGAGGTTCTAGTCCAAAAGAGTGTACAAATACACCAGAAGGGAAACTCCCATCTAGTATTTGCATGAATCTACTTAGAGCATTAATGTTTGTGATGTGCTTTTCCATTTGGTTTAAAATAACCTTTTGCTTTTGTTACTTGGATATTTTCATTTTTTTCTAAATTACTAATAATATCGTGAAGTGAAATATCATTTAAAATAGTGATTTGAAAACTTTCTAAACTGATGGGTTGATGTCTATTCCCAATCTCATAAGATGCTTTTACAAAATCCATTACATAGTTAAATTTTAAAATAACAATTTCATCTTCACTTTTTAAGATTTGGATTTTATATCCATCTTCACATACTAAAATATCACCTTCATGTAGATGGGTAAACTTTGCTTTAATGATAAAATTCTTATCTTTTTTTGTAATAGCACTCAAATTTGGTTTTTGCATATCAAACCAAGAAAGCTCAACTGTATCGCTGCTTTCTTGACTTTGGACGTCTGTTGTTTTAATAATTTTGTTTACTTTTTTTATCATCGTAACTCCTAAAATAAAAAATATCTTTTAGCCAAGGGTAGGTTGGTCTCAAATGTTGACTCAATTAACTCCCCATCTACTTTTACATCATACGTTTCTGGATCAACACTGATATCTCCTATAAAGTCATTTAACTTCATGTCTTCTTTGGTGATATTTCTCGTGTTTTTTACAGCTATGAACTCTTTATTTACTTGAAGTTTTTCATCAAGTTTTTTATCAAGTGAAACTTGTGAGACAAAAATAGCACTGGTTTTAGCAGACGCCTTTCCCAAACTTCCAAACATAGGTCTATACATATTTGGTTCAGGTGTTGGAATGGAAGCATTCGCATCACCCATCATACTTAAAGCAATAAATCCACCTTTGATTATAATGGTTGGTTTAACTCCAAAAAATGCTCTGTCCCAAAGTACTAAGTCAGCCATCTTTCCTACTTCTACACTTCCCACATGTCCATCTATACCGCAAGCAATGGCAGGGTTGATTGTATACTTTGCAATATACCTTTTGATTCTATTATTGTCATCTTTTTCATTGTCACCTTTTAGTGCACCTTTTTGTCTTTTCATACTGTTGGCCACTTGCCAAGTTCTAATAATAACTTCTCCCACTCTTCCCATAGCTTGTGAGTCTGAACTGGTTATTGAGATGGCACCAATATCATGTAAAACATCTTCTGCTGCAATTGTTTTACCTCTGATTCTTGATTCTGCAAAACTCACATCTTCAGGAATTTTTGGACTTAAATGGTGACAAACCATCAACATATCTAAATGCTCTTCTATGGTATTTTTAGTATAGGGTAGGGTTGGATTTGTGGATGAGGGCAAAACATTTTTTAAACCAGCTACTTTCATAATATCAGGGGCGTGACCACCTCCTGCACCCTCACTATGAAACGTATGTATGGTTCTTCCATCAAAAGCATTGACCGTATTATCCACAAAACCAGACTCATTAAGAGTATCAGTATGAATAGCAACTTGTACATCCAAATCATCGGCAACTCTTAGACAAGTATCAATGGCTTTTGGTGTTGTTCCCCAATCCTCATGGAGTTTAAGTCCCATAGCTCCAGCTTCTATTTGTACTTTAAGGGCATCGTAATTACTGCTGTTTCCTTTTCCCATAAAACCAAAGTTTAAAGGTAAGTCATCCACAGCTTCTATCATTTTATGAATATTCCAAGCTCCAGGTGTACATGTTGTTGCATTTGTACCTGTATTAGGACCTGTTCCTCCACCTATCATGGTCGTAACTCCACTTGCTAGAGCTTCATCAATTTGTCCTGGGGAGATAAAGTGAATATGGGAGTCTATTCCACCTGCAGTTATTATTTGGCCCTCAGCAGAAAGTATTTCAGTAGTTGCGCCTATTTCTAAACCTTCAGTGATACTATCACAATTGTTTGGATTACCACTTTTTCCAATGGCCGCTATCTTCCCATCTTTTATAGCAATATCAGCTTTGTAAATACCTGTATAATCTATAATAATAGCATTGGTGATAATCAAATCAGCAGTTTCTAAGGCAGTTGGGGATTGACTCATCCCATCTCTGATGGTTTTTCCTCCACCAAACTTACTCTCTTCACCATAGCTAGTATAATCTTTTTCAATTTTTGCAATCAAAGAGGTATCAGCCAGTCTAAATCTGTCATTGGTGGTTGGTCCATACATTGAAGCATATTTTTGTTTGGATATTTTATACATGGTCATTCCTTTTCATTATTCGTGACATCATTTGTTTTCTAAAAAAGTACTAAGATTTATCAAGGCTTTTTCTTTTGTTGCTGGATCATCTAAAAAACCTTCAACCAAAGCATTAAAACCACTGATATAACGTTTACCACTATACGGTATTAGGTTAATTTCTTTTTGTGAACCTGGCTCAAAACGTACAGAAGTTCCAGCTGGAATATTAAGTCTCATTCCATATGCACGTTCTCTATCAAAATCTATAAATGCATTCACTTCAAAAAAGTGATAATGTGATCCAACTTGAATTGGTCTATCCCCAATGTTTTCAACTTCAATGGTGATTGATTCTTTATTTGAGTTTAATTCAATATCACCTTCATCCACAAGATATTCTCCTGGTACGATTTCTTTTTTACTTGTAACAATTGGATTGTGAACAGTTACTAGTTTGGTTCCATCATTGAAAGTGGCTTCGGTTTGTACCATCTCCATCATGGATGCAATTCCTGGCATCACATCATATTCGCTTAGGACTTGGGTAGCACTCACCATTAAATCACTAACACTTTTCCCATCTCTAGCACCTTCTAGTATAAAAGAACTGATAATTGAAACGGCTTCTGGATAGTTTAACTTCAATCCTCTATCTTTTCTCTCTATTGCAAGTCTTGAAGCAGTGTAAATCATAAGTTTTTCTTGTTCTCTGTTTGTCAAAAACATTCATTTTCTCCTTTTAAGCAAATAGTACGTTGCTTCCAACAATGAAAGATATCATCCCTGTTGAAGCAAATATTATTTTGATATTTTTTTGTGAATTTAAAAAATTTGTATTTATAAAATTTATAACAAAACCAAAGCCAATAAATATGACCATAACACCAAGTGCAAAGGCTATGATCATATTTGAATCAACGCTATGTTGTTGGATGAGGGTAATGCTGACCAACATACCTCTCACACCACCAATTCCCATTAGTGCACCCAAGCTAAAAGCTTGTTTGGTGTCTTTTGAATTGTGTTCATGGTTTTTATTAAAACTAATATGAACATGTTTTTTCCCCTTGTGTTCATGGGTGTGTAGATAAATTTTATTTGATAGGGCCATATACAATAAATATAAGCCCATTGCTATAATAACCGAGGCGCTAATCAAATCACCATAGTTCAATATATATGCTGGTATATGAATGTTTTGCAATATATTGGCAAAAATAAATAACATCAAACCATGACCAATGGAAAAAATGGAAGTAATCAAAAAAGTCTTTCTTTTGGATTTTCCAATGGAAAAATCAGCGATGGCAGTTAAGTGATCTGGACCAAAGGCATGTAATATTCCATACCAAAAAACAATGATTAATCCAAAACCCTCCATTATAGTTTTCCCAAATTGAATTCTTTTCTATCTAAACTATTTCTGTATAAATCCCAAACTTTTTTTACTTTTTGTTTGAGTTTTGACATGTTGTTTTCACACAAAACTCCAATAACAATTTGTTTGGATTTACTATAGGTAAATGAGTTAAAATCTTCTTTATTTAAAGTTTTTAACAAAGAATCATTTTTATTTGTTTTCATATAAATCTTTGCAAAAATTGAATTGTTTGTTTGATGGCGTTGAAGATAATTTTTTATTTCATCGCCACTTACTTCAAAGTTTTCAAAATACTCCAACTCACCATTTATATAGAACTTATTTCGAGTACACATATGTGAAAAATCAAAATGCTCAAAACTTCTTCCTTGTGATAATATATCCCCATAAAATAAAGTGGATTTCTCATCTAGTTTAACTTTGAGAAGTTGAATGAGCTTGGAATTTTTAAATAAAATAAGTTCATCATTTATAAACTCACAATTTGAATTCTGCATTGATATTTGGATATTATTTATCCCAAATTCTTTTGTTGAGGGATAAACTTTTGTAGCAGATTCAGTGGTGAAAATACAAGAAGAATCTTTCAGTTTGATTATTGTTTTAAGTTTATCTTTTGGAAAAATACCCTCGCCAATACTTAGGAGTTTAATGTAGTTTTCTACATCATTAAAATAGTAATATCGTGTGGGTAAGTTTAATCTTTTTAAAAAAAACTTATTGGTATCAAACTCTACTTTTATACTCATATTACACCGATAAAAATTGATTAACAACATCATCATTCAGTTGAGAAATCTCTCCCTTGGCAACCACTTGACCACGCTCTAAGATAAAAAAATCATCTCCGTGTTTTCTTGCAAAAGGTAGTTTTTGCTCTATTAATATCACGGTCATTTTTTCTTCTTTGGTTAAGTAGTCAATCACTGAACCAATTTGTTGCACAATATTGGGCTGAATTCCTTCAGCTGGCTCATCAAGTATGAGCAGTTTTGGCTCCAAACACAAAGCTCGTGCAATTGAGAGCTGTTGTTGTTGTCCACCTGAAAGATCTCCACCTTTTCTTTTAAGCATCTCTTTTAGAACTGGAAAAAGCTCATAAATTTTAGCAGGCACTTTTTTCAAAGAGTTTCTGTTTCCCAGTAAACCAATCTCTAGGTTTTCTTTTACTGTGAGTTGTGAAAAGATCTCTCTTCCTTGGGGAACATATCCAATCCCAAGTGCTGCTCTTTTGTCACTACTTAACTTACTGATATCTCCACCTTCATACATAATCTCACCATCTTTTAAAGGAAGTAATCCCATGATGGCTTTAGTTAGTGTTGTTTTTCCAACACCATTTCTTCCCATGATACAAGTACACGAACCTGTTTTTATTTCAAGACTTAAGTCCCATAGGGTATGACTTTGTGCGTAATATTGGTTTATGTTATTTAATTTAATCATTGTTATTCACCTAAATATACTTTTCTTACTTTTTCATTGGCCTGAATACTTTTCATAGAACCCTCAGCTAAAACCGAACCTTCATGTAAAACAGTTACTTTTTTTGCAATACTTCTTATAAATTCCATGTCATGTTCAACCACAACTACACTATGAGTTTTTGCAAGATTGGTTAAAATCTCACCTGTTTTTTCAACTTCTCCTGGTGTCATTCCAGCAACGGGTTCATCCACAAGCAATAGTTTTGGGTCTTGCATGATGAGCATGCCTATTTCCAACCATTGTTTTTGACCATGGGATAAAATACCTGCACTTATTCTGTAGGAATCTTTTAATCCAATGAGTTCCATAGCTTGCTCAATTTTATATTTTTCATCAGTACTCATTTGAGTAAACAAAGTTTGGAAAAATCTTTTGTCTGCTTTCATGGCAAGTTCAAGGTTTTCAAAAACTGTATGCCCTTCAAAGACTGTGGGTTTTTGGAACTTTCTTCCCACTCCAACTTGCGCTATTGTTGGTTCATCCATCTCAAGTAAATTTACAGCGTTACCAAAGATGATATTTCCACTATCCGGTTTGGTTTTCCCAGTAATCACGTCCATCATGGTTGATTTTCCAGCCCCATTTGCTCCAATAATACATCTTAATTCTTGGTGTGCAATGGTAAGGCTGAGAGAATTTAATGCTTTAAATCCATCAAAACTCACTGTTACATCATCAACATAAAGAATTCTGTCACCTTGTTTTAAGTCACCAATATTTTGTTCGTTGTCATGTTTAAGCAGTAACATTTGCCGCCTTTTGAGTTTTATTTTGATTTCTTAACGTGGTTATTTTAGTGACGATTCCTACAACACCTTTAGGTAAATATAAAGTGGAAACAACAAATAACCCACCAAGGGCATATAACCAAACTTCTGGAAGTGCAGAGGTAAAATAAGTACTTGCATAGTTTACGATGAAGGCTCCAATTATTGCTCCGTATAAAGTTCCACGTCCTCCAATTGCTACCCAAATTACAAGCTCAATTGAAAATAAGGGTGAAAATACACCTGGATTGATGATCCCTACTTGTGGAACGTAAAGAGCGCCAGCAATTCCAGCTAAAATTGCAGAAACTATAAAGATAAAAAGTTTATATTGTTCCACCTTATAGCCAATAAATCGAACACGACTCTCAGCATCTCTAATAGCAATACAAACTCGTCCCAACTTGGAGTTGATAATAAATTTACAAATCAGATATCCCATAAATAAAGCAAAAAATGAAATCATTAATAAAGAGACTCTTGTGGTATCACTTTGTAAGTTAAAGCCCAAAATATCTTTAAAGTCAGTCAATCCATTGTTGCCTCCAAAACCCATGTCATTTCTAAAAAAGGCCAACATTAAAGCATAAGTTAACGCTTGAGTGATGATAGATAAATACACTCCTGTTACCCTTGATCTAAATGCCAGGTATCCAAAAACAAAAGCCAATAGTGCTGGTACTAGGGCAATAAGAAATGCAGTTATGAAAAAACTGTCAAAGCCATACCAAAACCATGGAAGCTCTTTGATATTCATAAATACCATGAAATCGGGAAGTTCTGCATTTCCATATACTCCACGATCGCCAATTTGTCGCATAAGATACATTCCCATACAATAAGCACCCAGTGAAAAAAAGGCGCCATGTCCCAAACTTAATATTCCAAGATATCCCCATACCAAATCAAGGGCCAAAGCTAAAAGTGCAAAGGCCAGGTATTTTCCAAGTAAGGTAACTGTATATGTTGATATATAAAAAGCCGATTCTTGTGGTATAAATAAATTTGCAAGGCAAACATAAAGAACGATGATAAACAGTACTGAGAGTACAATTTTCCCACCTTTATCATTTTCTAAAATTCTTGTTATTATTGGTTTTCTTTTTTCCATGTCTTAGTCCTGTGCATCTCGACCTTTTTGAGGAAATAATCCTCTAGGTCTTTTTTGTATAAATAAAATGATAAAAACGAGTATTAGAACTTTTGCAAGTACAGCACCAGCCACTGGTTCAATAAATTTATTAAGCTCACCCAATGAAATGGCAGCGATTAATGTTCCCCATAAATTTCCAACTCCACCAAATACAACAACCATAAAAGAATCAACAATATATGCTTGTCCTAAATTTGGTCCCACATTTGTAAGCTGTGATAGTGCAACGCCTGCAATCCCAGCAATACCAGAACCAATACCAAAGGTCATGGCATCAATTAAACCAGTTTTTATTCCCATAGCTTGAGCCATTTGTCTATTTTGTGTGACGGCTCTAACTTTTAATCCCAAAGAGGTTTTCTTTAATACCAGTAAAATTCCAATAAATACTATAAATGAAAAGATGACGATATATAATCTATTGTAAGTAAAAGATAAGGCATCATTAACCTCTAAAGCACCACTCATCCATTGTGGAGTTTTAACTTCTTGATTAAGTGGAGAATAGATTGTTCTTACTATTTGTTGTAAAATCAAACTTATTCCAAAGGTAGCCAAAAGTGTTTCAAGAGGTCTTCCGTATAGATGTCTTATCACAAGTCGCTCAATTATTACACCCACCATAGCACTCACTAGAAAAGCAAGTGGAATGGCAATAATAATTGAATACTCTATCATATTGGGCAGTATCTGTTGCAAGGTATACGTCGTATAAGCTCCAATCATTATCATCTCACCATGAGCCATATTGATAACTTTCATCACTCCAAAAGTAATGGCAAGTCCAATGGCTGCAAGTAATAAAACAGAACCCATACT
>MAAG01000145.1 GCA_002163065.1 Arcobacter sp. 31_11_sub10_T18 | reverse complement strand
GGTCCTGAAATATCCTGCAGTACCCCTACTTTAGTATTTAAATTTTTCATAGCAATTCTAATATTTATTAAGGTTTGAGAATGATAATCATGGGAACCATGAGAGAAATTGAGTCTAAAAATATTAGCCCCTGCAGTAATTAGACCTTCAATTATTTCAACACTGTCACTTTTTGGGCCCAGAGTTGCTAGAATTTTTGTACTTCTGTTCATTTTTTTCTCCTATTTATTTTAAAAAAAGGAGTATATCAGTAGATGCTGTCTAAAAACTTGCACTTTAAAGATAAAGAAAATTGTATATGAAAAAATGGAAAATAGAAAAAGTACTCTTTAGTAGGGTCTTTTATATAAAGTACTGAACCAGTACCATGTAAAAAATTGTTCCTGTAAAAATAGAGACCAGGTAATTTTTCAACCATATATGTAAAAAAGCAGTAAAAAAAACACTGCCTATTTCTTTTAGACCATAAGGTGTTGTATTAAAATCAATATCTTTTAATGTATACAAGATAAGTATAGTCATAATTACAGGAGGAAAATATGTTTCAATAAATACAATATATTTTGGCGGTTCTTTTTTTCTAAAAAAAACAAAAGGAAATACTCTGGTTAAGTAGTTGACAATTGTCATAACCCCAATGGCTAAATAGATTTCATAATTACTCAAGAAAGCTCGTTTTGTACTTTTTGTTTAAAAGTAAATAGTAAAACCAAAGCTATACCAATAGATGCGATTAACATCTTGTCACTGGGGACAAGTACTATTGCTGCAATGGAGGAAAAAATACCAATAAGAAAAGGGAAGATATTTTGTAGGTTTTTATATTGCTCAATACACAAAACCACAAAAAGTGCTGTTAATGAAAATTCTAAACCTTTAGTATTAAAGGAAAGTTGTGATCCTATTAATGCTCCAAGTGTTGAACCAATAAACCAATAAGATTGATTTAAAGCTGTTAAAAAAACGTAATAATGTTTTTTTGATAGTTCTTTATCATCTTTAATAGTTGTTAATAAAGCATAGGTTTCATCAGTTAATCCAAATATCAGATAGTTTTTAAAAGGAGATGTTTGTTTAAATCTTTTTAACAAAGACAAACCATAAAAGGATTGGCGTATATTTATAAACCATGAAGCAATGGCAATATCTACTAAACCAACTTTGGCATTAAAAAAACCTATGGCTACAAATTGTAGAGCCCCCGCATAAATAAATATGGACATTAAAGGGGCTAAATACCAATCGTACTCAAAAGATACCAAAAGTAATCCAAAAGCAAAACCTAAAACACCATATCCCATCATGACAGGTATGGAGCTTGAAAATGCTTTTTTTAATTCATTTTGATACTTCACTATCTTCTTGTCATTATATTAAGTTTTCGTTATTTGGGTTGTTTTTAAAAGCATTAAAAGATTTTTTATCTTGCTCTTTTTTACTGAAGAAGTTTTTAACAGTGGCGGTACTATTTACAAATAAAATAGATTCATCCACAATGATTTGAAAAATAGCATTATAAGGTATTTTCACAAGCGAGCCAAAATTTTCTTTCCCAAATCCAGCTTCAAAATAAATATAATTGTCATCCAACTCTAAAGTTGAATAAGTATAGTTAGCTAAGATAAACAGAGAAAAAGCAGATAATTGACTGTATATTGAATCTGGTAACTCAGGATTAAAAGTGATTCCTTTAATATTTGCAGTTACGGCAAACTCTTCATCACTTTGTATTAAATATTGCATTGTTTCTTTAATCTGTTTACTTACTAATAATTTATAATTTTCATTTTCTATGATATCTTTAATCATGTTTTAACCTTATTTTTCAATACAAGCTGTATTATTTAGCCTAAATGTGCCTTGTTATTGATTTAAATTTGACTTATTATATCTAAACAAAATCAAAAACTATAGGCATATCTGTTTTGATTTTGCTTGATTATTATGATATTATATAGTATGAAACACATACTAATCTTAATCACAATTTTTTGTCTATTTATAAATGCAAAAGAGTTAAAACTAACCAAAAAAGAATTAAACTATATAAAAGAATCTCCCAACAAGTCCTTTATAATCAATCGATTTAAAAAGTTCAAAGAAATGAGAGACAAGGTTAAAAACTTTCCTACAGAAAAAAAACTGGCTTATGTAAATGCTTTTTTTAATAAAATACTACCCGTTGATGATGCCACAAAATACAATTATGATGACTATTGGGCAACTAGAAAAGAATTTATAATTGAAGGTCGTGGAGACTGCGAAGATTATGTCATTGCAAAATATTTCACACTATTAGAAGTGGGTATTAAAAAAGAAAATCTTTACTTTGCAGTTGTACAAGTAAAGGGTAAAACCTCTTATCATATGAATTTACTTTATTTAGATAAACCAACGTCAGTGCCTATGGTTTTAGACAACTTGAGTTTTAAAATCGTACCTTTTCCAAAAAGGAAAAAACTACTTCCAAAGTTTGTATTTAATGAATTTGATGCTCATATTCTTACAAAAAATGGTTTGGGGAAACAAGTAAAAGTTGATTGGGGAGAGGTTAATAAATGGGAAGTATTATTAGATAGAGTTTACAATAAAAACGAATAATCTTTTTTAATATCTATTCCTATCATAGCATTTAATAAAGCTATTTTTTTTGACTTTAACAACATATCTACAGTGATATTTGCTTCTATAATTTCGTGTTCCTCTAAGAGTCGAGCCCTAGTGGTACCAAGTAATAAAGGTATTTTGGGTGTTAACCATGATGTCCCATCAAAAATGGCAATATTTGCAATTGAAGTATCCGTTACAAGATCATTTTTGATAATTATTATCTCATCTGCCTTGTCTTTTCTTGCAAATAAATCATCTATTTGTTCCCTATTAACACTTTTTTTTCTATAATTAATTGTATCATCAAAAATAAGTTTAAAACAATTGATTTCTCTTTTTTTATATGTTTGATAAGTAACTTCTTTAATGCCCTCTTCATTATAAATAACTTTACATTTGAGTAGTTTATTATTGGGTGCATAAATGTATTCACTTAAATTCAAATTTAAAAATACTGTATTTGAAATTCTTTTATTATGGTAAGCCAAATTATAAACTTCATAATCATCACATTTTATTGTTTCAAAATAGTCTTGCATACTCATCTGCCTTAAGCTGGGATATAAATTTTATCAAGTAATTCAAGATATTCAGTATATACATTTGAATCACAAGTGATTCCACCACCACTTTTATAAAAAAGTTTACCCATGGAGTTTTTTTCAATAAATCTAATATTCACAGCACTATCTAAAGTTTCTCCATCATAAACACCAAAAACTCCCGTATAATAATCTCGCTCATAGTCTTCAACTTCATTTAAAATTTCAATGGTTTTTCTTTTTGGTGTTCCAGTGATAGATCCTGCTGGTAATAAAGAAGTTAAAATATCTCCAATTTTCTCATGCCAATTTTCATCTAAATGCCCAGAAATCTTTGAACTTATTTGAAGCAGTTTTTTATTCCCCGCATTAATTTTATCAATGTATCTAAATTTTTCAACTTTTACTTTGTTAGCTACTATTCCCAAATCATTCCTGAGTAAATCAACAACCATCGTGTGTTCCGCCATCTCTTTTATATCACCCAAAATTCGTGCTTCCGCATTTGGTACTTTGGCGTCAATTGTACCCTTCATTGGGTAAGTAAAAATTTTATTCTTTTTGATTTGAATAAATCGCTCGGGAGAAAAACAAACAAAATCATCTTTAAATTTTAATTTAAATTTTGCCCTTGCTTTTGAATAAATTTCATCAAGACTAAGGTGTGTGTCTATTTTTGTTTTTGTTGTTAAATTGAGTAAATAAGTATTACCCTCTTTGATATTTTCTTGAAGTATATTAAATTTTTTTTTGTATTCTTCAAAAGAGAGAGGACTTTTACTTAAATTGATATTTTCATGAATTTTACTGGAAACTTTTTCATTTATTTCAAACTGAATATCTTCGTCTAAGTCTTTTAGAGGTTGTACCACATAATTCTTTAAGTCGTAAGAGATTAAAAAAAAGAATGGTTCTTTTTTGGAACCATATTTATTTAAGATATCTTTTAAAGCTAAATTCATTCAGTTTTATTTAATCAGTTTTTTAAGAATTGCCATTCTCACTGCAACTCCATTGGTTACTTGCTCTAGTATCTTATTTCTTTTATCTTCTAACATTTCATCACTGATATCAACATTTCTGTTTACTGGACCTGGATGTAATAATAAAATATCTCTATCCCCAAATACTTCTTGCGTAATACAATAATCTTTAGCATATTCTTGTAATGAAGCATAATAAACTTCAGAGTGTCGCTCAAGTTGCGTTCTTAAACTCATAACAACATCAACTTCATCAATAACTTCACTTAAACTATTAACTTGTTTAAAATCATTGTGATTAAATTTAAAATGTTCAGGTGCTACAATAATTGGTTCAATTCCAAATCTTGGTAAAAGTTTAACATTACTTGCTGCAACTCGGGATGTTTTAACATCTCCAACGATTGCAATCTTTTTACCTTGTGTATCTCCATCAAAATGCTCAACTATAGTAAACAAATCTAAAAGTGCTTGTGTTGGGTGAGCATTTGTTCCATCACCCGCATTAATAATAGGACAGTCAACTTTATCAGTCAAACTTCCTGGTAAACCACATTCACTGTGCCTTATGATAATAGCATCTGGTTTCATTGCATTTAAATTAGCAACGGTGTCAAAAATAGTCTCACCTTTACTTCGTGAACTGGTACCAACATCAAGTGAAACAACTTCAGCACCTAATCTTTTGGCTGCGATTTCAAAACTACTTCTTGTTCGAGTTGAATTCTCAAAAAATAAAGTAACCACCAGCTTCCCACTTAAATAAGTATTTGATTGCAAGTCATTAAACATTCTTGTATCTTCAAAAAGTGCCTCTATTTCATCACTTCCAAAGTCAGAAGTTGTAATTAAATGTTTCATTATTTGCCTTTGATTTTTGCTTGTAATTCTAGCAAAAAGGATATTAAAATGTAGTCATTTATTGATAATATTTTTTGTGTATTTTGGAAATTGAATTTATCAAAATAATCTTATCAATTGATAAGATCTCCATCTTTATCACTCTTTAGTCTTTTGAAATTCGTGAATTCTTTGTCTAAAACCCAATAATGTGACATTTAAATCACAATGTTTCGATACAATTAATCTAATATACTTTTTTTTAAAGGGGAATTTATGCAGAGTAATTTTTCGTTGTTATACGCAGAAGATGACCAAACAGTTAGAGATGGTTACTTACTTTATTTTAGCAAATTTTTTGACAACGTTTATGGGGCAAAAGATGGAAAAGAAGCTTGGGATATTTATAAACAAGAACGTCCAAGTGTAATTATTTTAGATATTAATATGCCAAAGATATCAGGTTTAGATGTGGCTCATATGATTAGAGAGATTGATGATAATTGTAAAATAATTATGTTTACAGCTTATTCTGATTTAGAAAAACTATTAGCAGCAATCAAACTTAATCTAACAGAGTATCTTATCAAACCAGCAAAGAGATTAGACTTAGAAAAAATTTTACTAAAAACTATTGATGAATTAAATGGAACAACAAATAATATTGTTAAATTAAAATATGGTTACTCATGGGATATAAATTCAAATAAATTATTTAAAAGAAACAAAGAGATTAACTTAACAAAAAAAGAAATTAGCCTTTTTAACCTTTTAAGTTCAGATTTAAATGGCAGTTTTTCAAATGAAGAAATCATGAATTATCTTTACGATTTTTCTCCTACAGACCAAGGTTTTGATACCAGCAAGTATCGAACACTTTTATATAGACTGAAAAGTAAGTTGGGTCATGAGATTATCGAGTCTATTTATGGTATTGGGTATAAATTAAAAAGGGCCAAATAAATTCTCTCTATGCTGGAAATTGAAAACTTAATAAAAAACTACTCATGTTTTACATTTGATCAAAACAGAGAATTATTGATTTTAAAAGAAAGCTCAAAAGGCTATTTAATCATCAAACAAACTGTTGAAATTTCTGAGCTTTTACATGACTTAAATATTATCCATGTAGTGTATGAAAATAATAACATTCAACTCTATTTGGATAAAGATTAAATCAAGCTAAATACTTTAGGAAATTCTTTCTTTTATTTATTGCTTTTTAGCTATAATATTTAAAAATTTAATACTCTATTTATAGAACTATTTCGAGGACCAAAGAATGTCAGAAACATTAGAAAACCTAGATAAAACCTATGTACTTAATACTTATGCACGAAACTATGTAAACTTCAAATCAGGTTCAAATGCAATCTTAAAAGATGACAAGCAAAAAGAATATATTGATTTTACCAGTGGAATTGGAGTGGTATCTGTGGGACATGGGAACAAACAAGTTGCCAATGCAATTTATAAACAAGTAAGTAATATAACACATACTTCAAACTTGTATGCCATTGAACCACAAGCTAAATTAGCAAAAAAGATCCAAGAACTAAGTGGATATGATGTTGCTACTTTTTTCTCTAACTCTGGGGCTGAAGCCAATGAAGGTGCTATAAAAATAGCTCGAAAATATGGTGAAACTAAATTTGACAATAAAAGATATAAAGTAATCACACTAGCACATTCCTTTCATGGAAGAACTATTACTACTGTAAAAGCAACAGGGCAAGAAAAAATGCATACACCTAACTTTTCTCCTTACCCAGATGGTTTTTCATTCAACAAACATATAGAAGATATCTATAACTCAATTGATGAAGAAACAGTTGCAGTAATGATTGAATTGGTACAAGGTGAAGGTGGAGTTCAACCTTTTGAAAAAAGTGAAATTCAAAAGCTGGCAAAATTTTTAAAAGAAAAAGATTTATTACTTATAATTGATGAAGTGCAAACAGGAGTATATAGAACAGGTGAATTTCTTGCAAGTAATTTATATGATATTCAACCAGACATCATTACTCTTGCTAAAGGTTTAGGTGGAGGTGTCCCAATTGGAGCAGTAGTAACTACCCATAAAGATATTTTTACTCCAGGTGACCATGGTTCGACTTTTGGTGGAAATTACTTAAGTTCAACAGCTGCGCTTGAAGTTTTATCAATTTTAGAAAAACACCAAGATGAAGGAAAAATCAAAAAAACTATTGATTATTTTTCAGACAAATTGACACTACTTTTTGAAAAATATCCAAATATTTTTACAAAAGAAGTTGGATTGGGTCTTATGAGAGGACTACGAGTAAAAGATGAAGCGACTCTTAGTGCTATTATTAACAATGGTTTTGATGAAGCAGTACTGGTACTAAAAGCAGGAAAAAATACTTTGAGATTTTTACCTCCGTTAACTATTACTCAAGATGAAATTGATGAAGGTTTCAAAAGGTTAGATAATGCGATTTCTAAAATCTAAATCTTTACTCTTTTTACTTATTGGATCACTAATTGCTCCATCATTAAGTGCCAATGAATCCATTGAAAATGTATTATCTAATAATAGATTAGAAATCTTTGATTTAAGTAGAAAAAAAGCAGATGAAGATAGTTCAATTTTAGAAAAAGATTGGATTAATCAAGTTATTTATAAACTAACTAAAGAGTATGGAGAAGAGTATGATACCTTAAAATCTACTATCTCTATCTCACAACCTATTTTTAAAAGTGGTGGTATTTATAAAGCAATTAACTATGCAAAAGCTTCGAAAAAATATGCCCACCTAGATATCACATTACAAAAAAAAGAAATGATAAAAGATGCCTTATCATTTCTTTTTCAAATCAAAAAACAAAATATAAAAATAGAAAAACAAAATTTACTTATCAAAAATGCAGTTATTGACGTTGAGCGAAAAAAAGAACAAGTATTAAATGGTCTAATAGATACCTCATATTTGGATAATGCTATTTTAGATGCCAATACTAAGAAAAATACTCTTTTAGATTTAAATTATGAAAAACTTACTTTAATTAATAACTTTTCGAACCTTTCAAATGCAGCGCACGACAGTATTAATTTACCAACACTATCTATTATTGATAAGAATAATTTTTTGAGAAAAAATCTCAATGTACTAAAGATTACTGCAGATATTGAAAAGAAATATCAATTCAAAGGTATGAGTATTTCAAAATATCTTCCTACTCTTAATGTTACCTATGATTATTATAATCATCATGATCAAGATGGACTTAGTAGTACAAGTACTGATAGTGCAAGTACCTATGGATTTAATATTACTATCCCTTTAGATACAAAAGTTTTTAATGATATTGAGAGTTCAAAACTTGATTATTTAAAAGCAAAAGTTGAACTTCAAAATATTATCATTGAAGAACAAAATTTTCTAAAACTTAAACTTGCAAAACTTAATATGTATGACGCTAAAATAAGCCTTGCAAAAGATGATTTTAATCTGTATACCTCTTTATTAGAAGATCTTTCAATTTCATTTGAAGCAGGATTAAATGCCAGAGCAGACGTTGATATTATGAAAAACTCAAAAAAAATAAAATCTTTGGATATTAAAATATTTGATATTGACAAACAAATCGAACTACTCGATATTTATGCTCGAATAAACTAATCACTTTTTACTCAAACTTAATGAAACAACATATCTCAAAGATATGTTGTTTTCAAAATTACAGATTAAACTTTTTCTTTTGTTCCTTTAAATTCAGATAATAATTAATTTCATCTTCATTTAAAATTTTAATTGTATTTGTTGATCCTGGAACTCCAACTGGATATCCAATAGTTGTGATATATGGTCCTTTTAGATCTAAAAGGTCTCTATGTTCTAAAGCTTTTAACATTTTTTGAATCATCTTTGAAGCTTGTGCTTCTTTGATCGTTTCAATAGGAGTTACTCCCCATGCTGTAGTTAAAGCCGACAAAGTTTTCTTTTTATGTGCAAAAGCCAAGATAGGAACTCGTGGTCTAAAACGTGACATTTTTATGGCACTTTTACCTGAACTTGTAAGGGCTAGAATACCTGCTGCACCTAAACTATCTGCAAGTTTTGTAACAGAAGATTGAATCACATCAAAATCATCTGAGCACTCTAATTTCTCTTGTTTTTGAAAGTCATAAATATATTCTGTTTGAGTAATAATATTACTCATGGTATCAACCACATTAATAGGATCATCCCCAATAGCACTTTCTTCACTAAGCATAACCACATCCGTACCATCTAAAACTGCATTGGCAACATCTGAAATTTCAGCTCTTGTTGCTCTCTCACTTTTAGTCATACTTAGTAACATCTGAGTTGCAGTGATTACTGGTATTGAAGCTGCATTGGCTTTGTTAATTAACATTTTTTGAATTGTAGGTACTTCATAATAAGGCACTTCAATACCTAAATCACCACGTGCAACCATTAAGCCATCACTTGACTCAATGATTTCATCAATGTTTTCAACCGCATCAAATTTTTCAATTTTAGCAATTAGTTTACCTTTATAACCATTTAAAAGTTGTCGCGCTGTTAACATATCTTTTTTATTTTGTACAAAAGAAATCGCAAAAAAATCGACTTTATTTTCCACTCCCCATGCAATATCATTTTTATCTTTCTCTGTAATGACTTCAATATCAATAGCAGTATTTGGAAAGTTAACGCCTTTTTTAGAGCTCAAAATTCCTTCATTTTCAATTCTAGCTTTTAACTCATCTTGTGTCTGAATTACTTGAGCTCTAATACTTCCATCATATAAATAAATATATTCACCAATTTTTACTTTATCAAGTATACTTGGATAGTTTAACGAAACAACATATTGTGATTCACTTTCTTTGTATCCAAGAATTTCATCTTTTAAAAAAGTAATTTCATCCCCGCGTCTTAAATAAAATGGTTCTTTTAAATCTCCAATTCTAACTTTTGGACCAGAGATATCTTGAAGAACACCAACTATAGTGCCTACATTTTTCATTGCAATTTTAATATTACTTAATGTTTGAGAATGATATTCATGAGTTCCATGTGAAAAGTTAAGTCTAAACATATTGGCACCAGCTTTTATTAAACCCTCAATAACTTCCACTGAATCACTCGCAGGCCCTAAAGTAGCTAAAATTTTTGTTTTTTTATCCATATTATTTTCCTCTTATATTATTTTAAACTTCTAAGCCTAAATGGCGATTTGAAGTTTTATATTTGTTTAATATTTTAGACACATTATATCTGAATATTTTTCTATTATCTGTCCTCAACTTTGTTGCACAAACTCAAATATATTGAAATACTTTAAAGTTAATTTAGATATTATATTGATAATCATTATTAAATAAGGAGTCCACTATTAACAAACTCTTTATGAATATTATCAAATATTCACATGCCAATTGGTTAAAGATATGTAACTGTACTGTAATTAAATAATATGATAATTATAAACAAATAAAGGAAAACAAATGCAACTAAAAAATTATAAACAAAACATCAATAGAAATATCAAACAGATTCATAAAAATATCGCAGAAATTGAAGAGAAGGTTGTTAAACTTAAAGAAATCCAAGCATCTTTTATTAAAATTGACAAACATTAATTAAAAATGTAAAATTCCAAATCTACTTGGAAAGTTTACATTTTATGAACAAAACAATAAAGTTTAGCACTTATTTTAACACATGGTTATATGGAGACTCAGGTTATTACACAAAATACAGTCCCATTGGTAAAAAAGGTGATTTTTATACCGCAGTTAGTACTTCCTCCTTTTTTGGTGGTAGTATTGCTAATAAAATTCTTGATTCAATTGAAAAGAGCTTTTTGCCAAAAAACTCTACAATAGTTGAAATTGGTGCCCATCATGGTTATTTATTGGCTGATATCATTCAATTTATTTACACACTTAAGCCAGACCTTCTAAAAACACTTAATTTTGCCATTGTTGAAAAACACAAGCATTTAAAAAATAAACAACTTCAATATTTTAAGGATTCTTTTGGAGAGGTAATTCAATTAACTCATTATGAAAGTATTCAAGACTTGAAACTAGACAGCGCATTCATTGTAGCAAATGAAATTTTTGATGCTTTTCCTTGTGAGCTTATTTATACCAATAAAGATGGTGTTAGACAACAAGCAATGGTTTCCAATCACCACATTTCTTTTGAAACCTGTGAAGATAAGTATTTAAATCAAATTTGTGATAAATATAAAATTCAAAAAGGTGAAATAAGTTTGGGTTTTGAGGAGTTTACTCAAACTCTTTGCCAAAACATAAAACACTTTGAATTTCTTTCCTTTGACTATGGTGAAAAATATGCTCGAAATGACTTCTCAAGCAGAGTATATCAAGAACACAAAGTATTTCCACTTTTTGATGAAAACATAAAACTGGAAGATTATTTTAAACAAAGTGACATCACCTACGATGTACACTTTGAACATTTAATGGATTGTTTTAAAAGCCAAAATTGTCAAAGTATAGAATTTAAAACGCAATTAAAAACATTGGTTGATTTTGGGATTCAAGACTTATTACAAATTCTTAAAGACAATGCAGATGAAAATTCTTATTTAAAAGAAGTTCAAAAAGTAAAAACACTTCTTGATCCAACTTCTATGGGGGAGCGTTTTAAAGCTATTTTAGTTAGGAAATAAAACAACTCACTAGAAATTATTCTGCTAAGTTTTCGTATTCTACTGCTGTAAATATTCTGGAAATTGATACAAACTGCTTCTCTAAAGCAGTTTCAAGTGAAAATGAATTTGACCCAGAAAAATTATCCTTACAATCAAGGGTGATATGAGAATGTTCAAAATACTCAAATTGTTCAGCACTGATAAAAAATTCACATCCACATACTTCACCCAGTTTTACATTTCTACTGGGAACATAAAAATCATCTTTTTCATAACACATAGGTGCGCTTCCGTCACAACATCCTCCACTTTGATTAAAAACCAAAGGTCCATGTTCTTTTTTTAATTCTTCTATCATTTTAGTTGCAGCATGAGTAACTGATATTCTTTGTGTTCGCATTATTTCTCCTAATTTGTATTAAAAAAAATGCATAGAAGAACACTTCCATGCATTTTTTTGTACTTATAAAACTGCTTTCTAAAAGAACCCTAGAGCGTTTTTATTGTAAGAAGTTAAGATATTTTTTGTTTGTCTATAAGAGTTTAACATCATCATGTGAGTTTCTCTTCCAATTCCAGATTTTTTGTATCCACCAAATGATGCATGAGATGGATATAAGTGATAACAATTCACCCATACTCGTCCAGCTTCAATACCTCTACTCATACTATGTAATTGATGAGCATCTCTTGACC
>MAAG01000189.1 GCA_002163065.1 Arcobacter sp. 31_11_sub10_T18 | reverse complement strand
CAGCGATAACATAACCCAATGCACCAAGAGGTTTATGATCAGGTGACATAGGAACAATATATGGAGAATAACCTTGCGTTGTGAGTTTTTGTGCAATTTCTTGTAAGTTTCGATCTGCACCTGCCTCATTTTCTCCTTCAGGAAAAGAATATAAAGTTGCACCCAATATATTGTTTAATAAAACATTTCCATTTTTTCTATATTCTAAGTCATGTTTATCAACTCTTTCTTCAAGCTGAGCATGGCAATTTAATCCTAGTTTTCGACAAGCAGCAGCCGCAGTTCGAATAAAATTTGACTGAACAGCACCTGTCATCAGGATGGTATCGCAACCTTTATTTATAGCTTCACCCAAGTAGAATTCAAGTTGTCTCACTTTGTTTCCTCCAAAAGCTAGACCATTACAATCATCTCTTTTTACATAGAGCGATCCACCATCTATGACATGACTTAAGTTTTTCATATGTTCAATGGGTGTTTGAATATTACATAAAGATACTCTAGGTAAATCATTTAAACATCCCAGTTGTTTTAAAGTTGTCATTTTTTATTATCCTTTTGTTAAATTCTTATATTTTTAGATATCAATGGGTGCTTTTATATTCTCTTCATTGGGTAGATTATCTGGTCTTTTCATTTGAGTGCCCATATTAATAGTTTGAGTAGGAAATGCAATTGTTATATCATCTTCTTTCATAAAAGCATCAAGTATTTCGGGACTTATTGTACTTCTAAGTACCAATGCTGCATAAGAGTTTGTTAAATACCATGAAGATATTACAATTCCATATGGTTCAACAAAGGTGAACACTCTTGGCTCCACGCTTGTGGATCTTAATGAATATTTACTTCTCATTTTATTCAGCTGTTTTCTTGTGATATCTGTATATCCTTTTGAATAGTGTTTAAGTATTTCTTTCGATATATGTTGCGCTTTTTTATAGTTTGAATCAAAAGTAATGGTAATGTCAATTCCATCCCAAACAGTTTTTAAACCTGCATGTGTATAATTTGCAATCATCTCAGAAAAAATATAGTTGTTTGGAATAAAAAAGATTCTTCCTGTTCTTCTATTCGTTACATAAGAAGTATACGTGACATCTTCCCTGATGGTTATTTTAAACAAAGAAATATCCAATACATCTCCCACTGCTTCAATACCGTCTCTTTGTACTTTGATTCTATCTCCCACATGAATTGACCCACTGGTTACTATTACCATCCAACCAAAAATTGACATAAACCAATCTTTAAGTGCAATGGCAATACCAGCAGATGCAAATCCTAAAATGGTCACTAAGTAAGAGACATTTTCGATGTATGAAAACATAATAATTAATACTACTAAAAAGACCAAGATAAAGTTTATGACTTTATTCGCCATATAGTAATTTTCATTTTGTGAGAAGTATTTTTTAAGGGCAAGTCTTAGTAAAAAAGATACTACAAATAAAATCGCAATAACTATTAGTATTGTCATGGTTTCTTCTATTTGGCTAGAAATTTGTGCCTTAGTCTCTATGATTACTTCTTCAATTTTTCTACTATATACTTCATTAGTAGTAGACACAATATCAAGAACATTAACGAAGTCATTTTTCCTTTTATCTAGTTTTACAATTACATTTTTTATTTCACTATTTGGAGCGTTATCATATATTTTTAAATGCAAATCTATTTGGGATTCTAAAGATGTCAATAATTCAGATACTTTAGTATTGATATTTTTGAATTGTTTCTCATGATTTTCTAGTTTTTTAATATAGGATAAGGCATTGATAATTCCAAATGGATTTGTAAGTGTTTCAAATTGAGAAATTTCATGAGGAGTGATTAGTTTACCAATGGGTGAGTCTTTGTACTCACTGATTAATTCTAGTTCATTTTCTTTAATTCGTATTTTGTTATTTAAATTATAAGATAACTCTTTGTATTTGTCACTCTTTTTCTTAGAATATTTATTGTATTCAATTTTATATTTTTCAAGTGTTCTCTCTATTTCTCTGTAGGTTAAGTAACTTTTGTATCTTTTGATTAAAATGTTTGACTTGAGTTTATTTTGTAACTCTTCAATTTTAGTATTATTGTTTATATCTCTATCAAAATCTATGCTACTTTGGGCTGCATATAAAATTGAACTTACTAATAATAAGAGTATACAAAGTGTCTTTTTCATTTTTTAACCCCAATCATATTATTTTCCTATAAAGAAGAATTAAATGCTAACATCTAATTCTTCTTTACCTTCAAAGTCTTTTTCATTTGACTCATGGACAATTTTTATTGCAACTTCGTAAGTTTCATTGGCAATCTCTTTTGCTCTTGAAGCTACCATGGCATTATTTTGAGTTTGTTGATCCAGTAAAGTAATGGCATCATTAATTTGCTCAATACCTGCTTGTTGTTCTTTTGTAGTATTCACAATTTCTTTAATAAT
>MAAG01000126.1:1618-11965 GCA_002163065.1 Arcobacter sp. 31_11_sub10_T18 | reverse complement strand
TGTTTCGTTTTTGCACAGTCTTAGTTGACTGTGTTCCATAAGGACTTTACTGATTTGATTTTTTTCGTAGGTTTTTTCTTGACAAAAACTGCCTTTTCTTCGGTCGTAAGTCTTTTCTTTACTTTGATTTTTTTTACATTTTTTTTAGATATATAGGTCTTTTTTTTCCGTTTATTGTTACGGATATTGTTCACATGTGCTTTATAATTGTCACTAAATATGTGACTTTTTGTAACATTATCCTTTACAAAGTAAAGAAAGTTTGTTTTAGCAGGAAAAATAGCATGCTTAATAGAAGTTAAACTCACAGCACAAACTGGGCTTGAAGGTACGCCCTTATTTTTATAGGTATTATAAGTAGATTCGTCTGTTTTTATTTTCGCTCTTGTAACCTTGGTATGGGAAAACTCCCCATAATTTAACGTTCCATCCATTTGTAAACGCATCTTTTTTTTCAGTCTGTTATGAATAACACTTGATACCAAAGGCATTTCTTTATTATTTGCAGCTTCTTTTTGAATAATGGAGGCTATTGTAATGTAGTAGTACCATTTCTTTTTATTATAAGCGCCAAATATTTTTGTACTAAATTCTTTGTATTTTTTGTTAGTATAGTTAATCAAATAGAACATTAGATGTTCTTCATTCATACCAAGAGGTAACTTATAGGTCTCAGCTAAGATGTTACCATCGGTTTTGTAAGAAAACTTATCATAACTCTCTTGTAAACGCTCTCTTGATAGATTTAGTTTAGATGAAAGCTGATTTAAGAAAAAGTATGATGTCTCACCAGGTATTAAAGTGATAGTTTTTAGTGCGGCTTTTGAAATGGTGAGTTTGTGTAAGAAATCACCTTTAGTCATTTGTTCACTTTTTAAGTCAATCCATCCACTCTGAGGATAACCAAAAGATCGAACAACAAAGAGGTCAAGGGTGTTCATTTCATATCCACTTTTATTTAAGTATGATATAATTGATTCTGTACTGCCTTTAGGAATAAAAATTACTTTTGTTGAATAAACAGGCTGTAACAAATAAAACAAAACAGCTATACTAGCCACAAGGAACACTTCTATAATGTATAGAAAAATTATTGCATATTTACTTTTCATCTGTTCCTTACTTTTTGCTTTATTATTTTTCCTCTTTGAGGGCGTAACAATAAAGTCTATTTCTCTACCTGGCGTTAAAATTAAGCAATTGTATATTAAATTGGATAAAAAGCTTATATTAGATGCCGATGAAATCATAATTAAAAAACAGTCAAATGTAAATAACTCCCTAGATAACATCAAAAAAGATGTATATAAAATCCCACTTTATTTGGACTACTTTCAAGAAATACATATCGAGAAACTTGAAATAGATGGAAATGAGTTTGTTATTGATATCAATAATGATATTTTTTTTCTAGATAATAAGTTTATCAATATCTCTGCTAAACCACAGTTTAACAAAAAGAGAATTTCGTTAGAACTCTATTCTTTGTATTTAAAAGATAAAAATATTTTACTAACGGGTGATGTTTTTATTGATTACCTCAAAGAAGAAATGTTATTCAATGGAAGGTACAGTAGAAACGATTTAACAGGTAGTTTGGTTTTTAAAGCCGATAATACTTATTTTGATTTTAGTTTAGATTCTAATAATCTAGATGATATCAAGTTTGTCAAAGATTTTGTTGACTTGGATGAAACCATTGAACAATGGATGTACGACAATGTTTTAGGAACTTATAGACTAGAGACTCTAACGGGACGTTTCTCAACTAGAAACTTTCAACCTCTTTTGAAAAGTTTTAAAGGAAAAGCTACCGTTACAAATGGGAATATCAAGTTTCATGAAAACCTAGATTATATCAAGACAGATTTGGTTTCTGTAATATTTGAAAATGACAATTTATATTTTAATATGCTCAAACCAAAATACAAAGATATCGATATAGATGGAAGTAATGTTGTTATTCATAATATCAACGGTGATGGTTCTAATATAGATGTGAATTTAGTCACAAAAAGTAAACTAAATCGTGAAGTTCTCAACATCATCGAAGCATATGGACCCAAACTGCCTATCGTTCAACTTGATGGGCAAACCAATTCAAAACTTACCATCAATGTGGACTTCCAAACTTCAAAGGTAACTACTTCTGGGGTGTTTGAAACCAAAGAAGCCAAATTCAAACTCAATGAGCTTGTATTTAAAGCCACCAATGGTAAAGTTGTACTCAAAGACAATATTGTTCATATCCAAAACACACAAGTTAACTATAAAGATAATTTAGAAGCTTCATTAGACTTGATAATTGACACAGAAACTTCAAGTGCCACAGGAGAAACAACTCTTAAATATCTGAGCATCAAAAGTGACAAGCAGAGTATTGTTAACTTAGACAATAAACAAAGTTCATTAAGTGTTGATTACTCTAAAGATGTAAATGTTGTTTTAAATGACTTAGATACATCAGTAAACGTCAATGATAAAACTATTGATGTACATATGAGAGACTTAGAAAAACTTTATAGTAGCTCCGAACTTTTACAAAACTTGGGTGTAAATTATGGTGCGTTGTCATTATATATCAATACCTTAGATGATATTGATTTTAAAGCAAATGTCTTTAAAATGGATTTGCCTCTTAAACGAAATGGTGAGTTTGTCACCAAGTTAGATGTTGAAGGCTCTATTGTTGATGGTATCACTGATGCTTATACTATAGATAAAAAACTTTTACTTCATATGACACCAGAGATTATTGACTTGGAAGTAAACGAAACCGATTTGGTGATTGATGTAAAAAAAACAGGTTTACATAATGTTACTCAAACTTTAAAGTTGTTGTTCAAAAAATCCAACATCACCATTGATGATCAATACTCTTTTGATGTGGACAACTTTAATCTTATGAAAAATAATGACGGTATTCTTTTATCAGGAGATATTCTCAATCCTGATTTACCTTTATTAAAAGATGGAAAAAAACTTGATGTATTGCATGTCATAGGTGACTATAGTAACAAGATACTAAATATACACACAAAAGATGATAGCTTAGCCTTGAAGATTAAAGAAGACAATCAAATGGTTGTGACACTTAAAAACTTGGATGTATTATATGATTCTAAAGGTGAAGAAAACCTAGATGATAAAAGCATAGTTTTAAATGGAGTGAACTCAAGTATTATCATGAATAATAAATACAAGTTATTGTCAGATAAGTATAATTTTGTATTACACAATAAAAAAATATCTTTTGATTCTTTTCATAAAAATAGTTTAATCAATCTCAAACAAGATGAAAATGGTTTTAAAGTCATCAAAGGTACAAACTTAAGTAGTGAACTCATTAATGAGTTTCTAACAGTGGAGCTTCTAACTGGTGGCTTGGTAAACCTAGAATCAAGTGGCTCTAAAGATAAAATTGAAGGTGATATTGTATTTACAGATAACAAAATTAAAAACTTGGCATTTTTGACCAATCTGATTTTGTTTTTAAATACCTCTCCTGTTCTAATCAATCCTTTGTTTGTATTACCTACTGCTATTGATATTGCAACAAATAAAGGAGTATCTACTGATGGATACTTTATTAAAAATGGTAATTTGAAGTTTGTCTATGATTTAAATGATGATATTTTTAACGCTACACAAATCAATACCAAAGGTGCAACGGTAGATTTTGATGGTCACGCTGTACTCGATTTTAAAAACTCAACTATTACATCAAGTATGAATGTGGGATTTCTAAAGTCTTATACCAATCTGGTAAAAGAGATTCCTGTTCTTGGATATATACTCTTAGGTGAAGATGAAAAGGTAACTACAAAGGTAGAAATTACTGGAGATTTAGATAAACCTGAGTATAAAACAAACTTACTCAAAGATGGAGCAAATATTCCTCTTGATGTCATCAAGAGAATAATTAGTCTTCCTAAAAAAGCCTTAGATTCAATTATAAAATAATTGAATCTAAGGTCAAATAAACTATCTATTATTCGTTTCTAAGTACATCAATAACATCAATACTCGTAGCTTTTTTAGCAGGATAATAAGAAGAGATGATTACAATCACAATAGATCCTACTAAAATAGATACAAAATCAGTAGTTGAGAGTAACAATGGCAGTTTAGATGTACCATAAACATCAGCTGGTAGTGAGATGATGTTGAAGTTGTCCAGAATATAAATTCCTAAAAATCCCAAACCAACCCCTAGAATAATTCCCCCAAACCCAACAATCGTTCCAAGTCTTAGAAAAATACTCTTAATTTCTTTTTTTGATGCACCCATAGATAAAAGTAGGGCAATCTCTTTTCTTCTACTCATAACAGTCATTAGAAGAGAACTGATGATGTTTAGTGAAGCTATTAGGATAATCAACATCAAAACTATAAACAAGGCTTTCTTCTCCATCTCCATAGCTGCGAAGAAGTTTCCATTTTGTTGCCACCATCCTACTATTCCTGCATTGTGATTTCTTAGGGCTTCTTTTAGTAAAATGATATCTGAAAATGCATCATCTGAATAGATATGTATACCATCGTAGGTATTTTTATCTTTTTTTAGAATCGTTTGAAGGGCTTCTATAGTTGTGTACATATATGCTTTGTCATAAGCATTTAGTCCTGATTTAAAAGTTGTTTTGTATTTAAATCGTTTCATTTTAGGCATCATAGAAAAACCACTTGGATCTATGGTCGTAAAATAGAGAGTCATTTTTTCATTTTGACTCAAAAAAAGTTTATCTTTTATACCTTGACCCACGATGATGTCATATTTACCAAGTGTTGTATCAAGGGCTGCTTTTTTATAAATAGAGTTTATCTTCATCTCTTTTTCTTTATCCACACCAAAAATCACTCCACCACTCATAGAATCACCATTTTGAATAATAGCTTGTGATGATAAATAAGGCGAAAATTGTAAATTGGGAAACTTCTTCTCAAGTGAAATTAAAAGGTCTTTGTCAACAGCACCTTCAAATTTTGGATAAATAGATAAAGGATAGTTCATAGTAAACAGTTTGTCTTTAAACTCTTTTGCTGTTCCATTCATGATAGCCATAGATACAATAAGTACCATAACACCCACTGCAACACCAATAAAAGCTAAAATAGCACTGATTGATATAAAAGGGTTTTTGTGATCAAATTTTAAGTATTTTTTTACGATAAAGTTAACGAGTTTTGTATTCATTGTAGGTTTTGGCACCTTTTAGTTAAGTTTGATTAGTGCACATTATAGTTTTAGAAGTGCCCTAGGGACAGATAGTGAGTAGCGAAATTTTCGCTACTCAAAAATGCTTATTCAGCAGCTAAAATTCCTCTTTTTGGTCCACTTTTTCCATGACATTGTTTGTATTTTTTACCACTTCCACAAGGACAAGGTTCATTTCTTGCAATTTTCTTTTCAATCACTGGAATATGTTCGTCATGGTTCGTTGAGTGATTTTCATTGCTGTCACCCATATCAGAAACCATTTGATCTAACATTTCTTTGTCTTTATCTTTATTGTCTTGTGATTCATCTCTTAGTTGTACTGTAAACAAGATTTTGATTACTTCAACTTTGATAGAAGAGATTAAGTCAATAAACATATTGTAACTCTCTTTTTTGTACTCAACCAATGGATCTTTTTGGTTATAACCTCTAAGCCCAATACCTGTTTTTAACGTATCCATAGAGTATAAGTGTTCTCTCCATGCATTATCAAGAATTTGAAGATATAAGATTCGCTCAATTTCAGCTCTTTGATCTTCTGCTGCTGCACTCATTTTATCAGTGTAAACAGTTTTGATAATATGAACAAGTTTTTCTTCACATTGATCAAAAGATTCTGCTTTGATATCTTCTTCAGTGATGATTAGGTTTAAATCTTCTCTGATTTTTGCAATAACAGCTTCATAGTTATAATCTTCAGTTGGCATACCATCTAAGATTTCAGCGTTTGCCAATACATTTGATACATAATCTAGTCTGTTTTCGTCAAGTTTAGCTCCAACATTAAACTCTGGATCTAATAAATCGTTTCTAAACGCATAGATTACCAATCTTTGTTTGTTGGCAACATCATCATACTCAAGAAGATGTTTTCTACTTTCAAAGTGCATCGTCTCAACTTTTTTCTGAGCATTTTCAACAGCACGTGTAACCATCTTAGACTCGATGTGTTCACCTTCTTCAATTCCAAGTCTTTCCATGATACCTTTGATTTTATCACTTCCAAAAATTCGAAGTAAGTTATCTTCTAGACTTAAGAAAAATTGAGACTCACCAATATCACCTTGACGTCCAGATCTACCTCTTAACTGGTTGTCAATTCTTCTACTCTCATGTCTCTCAGTACCAATGATAGCAAGACCACCAAGGTCAAGAGTCTCTTGAGTTAACTTAATATCAACACCACGACCCGCCATATTAGTTGCGATTGTAACTGCACCTTTTTGACCAGCATCAGAGATGATCTTACCTTCTTGTTCATGTTGTTTTGCATTTAGAACTGTATGAGGTACTTTTGCAGCTTTTAAAAGCTTATGTAAGTGTTCTGATTTTTCAATAGATCCCGTACCAACAAGAACAGGTTGACCTTTTTTGTTGTACTCTTTGATTTTTTTACAAGCAGCTTCAAACTTTTCTCTTTCACTTTTGAAAATCAAGTCATTGCTGTCTTTTCTAGTTACTGGCACATTTGTAGGAATAGAAACAACATCCAGTGAGTAAATTTCAGCAAACTCAGTTGCTTCTGTTTGTGCTGTTCCTGTCATACCTGCTAATTTGTCATACATTCTAAAGTAGTTCTGGAATGTAATATCTGCTAGAGTTTGTGACTCATCTTGAATCTGAACATTTTCTTTTGCTTCAAGTGCTTGGTGAAGACCTTCTGAGAATCTTCTTCCTTCACTTAATCTTCCAGTAAACTCATCAACGATGATAACGTCATTGTCTTTTACAACATAATCAACATCTTTGATAAAAATAAAGTTTGCTTTTAATGCTTGATCAAGATGATGTGATAGCAATGCATTTTCTAAAGAGTATAAGTTATCTACTTCAAACATCTCTTCTGCATTTGTGATACCAGTTTCTGTTAAGAGTACTGATTTGTTTTTTTCATCAACAGTAAAGTCACCAGTTGAGACAGGATTTTCTCCTGCGTTTTTAGGCTCTATTACTTCACCACGTTCTAACTTTGTAGCAATTTCGTGTGCTTTTAAGTAGTTATCACTTTTGTGATTGGTGGGTCCTGAAATAATAAGAGGAGTTCTTGCTTCATCAATCAAAATTGAATCCACTTCATCCACAATTACAAATTGGTGATGTGTTTGAACTTTTTCTTCTAAATCATATCTCATGTTGTCTCTTAAGAAGTCAAATCCAAATTCATTGTTTGTACCATAAGTGATATCTGATTTGTATTGTGCTTTTCGCTCTTCTTCTTCATGAGTAGTACCAAGAATAGCTCCAACGCTAAAACCTAAAAAGTTATATAGAGGTTTTAACTCTGCAGCATCTCTACTTGCAAGATAATCATTTACTGTAACTACATGAACACCTTTTCCAGAAAGGGCATTTAAAACAACTGCCAATGAACCAACTAAAGTTTTACCTTCACCTGTTTTCATTTCAGCAATTCTTCCATCATGTAAAACCATACCACCAATTATCTGCACGTCATAGTGTCTCAAACCAAGCGTTCTTTTGCTGGCTTCTCTTGTGATGGCAAAAGAATCATATAATACATCGTCTAAAGTTTTTTCTTCTTTTTGAACTTGGTTTTTAAGTTCTTCAATAGCAGATTTTAACTCTTCATCACTCAATGCTTCATACTTAGCTTCAAGTGCATTTATTTCTAATGCTTTATTTCTATATCGTTTAACTTCTTTATCATTTTTTGTTCCAAAAATCTTTGAAAAAATATTTAACATAAAATAAAATCCTTTTTGTTATAATGCGAAGATTATATTGAAAAAAAGGTTAAAATATGTTTTATAAGTGTACGTTTATGCTGATGTTTTTTATAAGTTCGAGTTTATTTGCAAACAATATTGATGATTTGAAGACTTTTGAGGCGAAATTCACTCAAATTATTCTTAACAATGCCAACAAAAAGATTGAATACTCAGGGATGATTTACATCAAAGAACCCTCTCAAATCGTATGGAAGTACGAAAGTCCTATTATTAAAAATGTGTTTATCAACAAAGATTTTGCCATCATAGATGAGCCAGAGTTAGAACAAGCTATTTTTACAACACTAAAAAAAGAAATCAATATTGTAAAACTTTTAAAAAGTGCCAAAAAAGTTGACTCAAATGAGTATGTAACATCTGCAAATGACATTGAGTTTAAACTCAAAATCGAAAACAGAAGAATTAAATCTATCCAATACCAAGATGAAATTGAAAATGATATCACTATCATCTTCTCAAATATCATCCAAAATCAAACCATAGATGAAAAACATTTTCAATTTAACCCACCAGAACACTACGACATAATTCGAAAATAAGTATAGCTTGGTTATACTCCGCCTTTAGGTACGACAGATAATAGCTTGGAGTAATCCAAGAGGAAAGTCTGGGCTGCCGTGAAGTAGGGTTCCATTGAGAGAATGGCTAGAGTAATCTAAGGGATAGTGCAACAGAAAGTAAATCGCCACTTTAAGAAAACACTGTACATTTATGTATGATGTTTTTTGTGGTAAGAGTGAAACGGAGAGGTAAGAGCTCCCCAGTGTTTTGAGTAATCTTAACAGCTATGTAAACCCAACCCGCAGCAAGAAGAGATGGTAATAAACTTCACAATTTATTCTCTTCGCTAGAGCCTTAAAGTAATTTAGGGCCTAGATAAATTATTATCGTAAACAAAACTCAGCTTATAGTTGTGCCTAATACCTACAAGCCCCTAACCGTGGGCGTTTCTAACTTCAAAATCTTCCATTGTGACTGTATTGTGCCCGAACAATGAAAAATTTTCACCTAAATCTATCAATGAAGAGTCGATTACACTGGCGTAGTGAGCTAATGTCACCTTAGGTGAACTATGACCCAAAAGACCTGATAATTCATTTAAACTCACTAGTTTTTTCTGCAACATAATAGTTGCAAAAGTATGCCTTGCTGAAGATATTTTTCTGTATTCAACATCAGCTTCATTAACTATTTTCATCCAAGGTTTTCTTAATTTACTTGAATCATCCATAGAACCAAACAAATATAAAGAGTCAGACTTTAGTTGATTTATATTATCCACAATAAATTGGGGAATAGCCAACTTTCTAAAAGAGTTGTTGGTTTTTGGATAATCAACTCGTCCTTTTGTTCTAACTCTAGATATCGTGATGATTTTATCTTTGACATCTGTAAATTGTAAACCTAATATTTCTTCTGGTCGCATCCCAGTATTAAAAGCTAATAACAAATAAACTTTCATCTTACCCGTTGCAACACGTAGAAGTTTTTCAACTTCGTACTCGTAAAAGTATCGTATAGGTGACTTCACATCTTTTGGAAGTCGTATGTTTAAAGCAGGATTGTGTGCCAATACTCCATCATCTACAGCCAACTCAAATATTTCATTGATACAAGATTTATAAGAACCCTTTGAGGCACTTTTCATTTTGAGTCCAAAAAGGAACTTTTTAACATCTAATCTTGTAATCTTATCTATATCTGTCTCTCCAAAGTGTTCTAAAACTCTTAGAAAATAAGGCAGTCGTGTATGATAGGCTCTTAGGTATTTTTCCTTTTGCTTTAAAAATATTTCTCCATAAAATTGAAAGGATTTACTTTTCTTTTTGTAAATCTCACCTGTAACAATCTTTGTTAGCAATTGAGGAATAATTGTGAAGTTTACTAACTTACGATTTTTAGCATTATCATCTAATCCCGTAGATTTCTTGTAACGCTTACCATCAAGGGTATAGTTTATCCACAATTTGTTTCCACGTTTGAAACATTGTACCATCTCTCTATCCTTTCGGACAGATATTCTATGTGTGTTCATTTTAACACTTAATCGATTAAAAATCTATCTAATGAGTATGTATTTGAAGTGGATTCGCCCACAAATAAAATATGAATATTTTTTACATGATATCGTTTCATATTCCCAATTTTAATATAATGTATGCCCTCTATTAAATCTTTCTTTTTAATAGTATCAGGGTGAATATCATATTTAATTGCAAGTTTACGTAAGGATATGTATTCTTGTTCTTTTATATTCATCATAAATCCTTTTAGATACGTGCTTCACTTGAATTAATACAAGGAATAAGATTTCTCTTTATGGCTTCTTTTAAAGCAACCTCATAAATATCTCTGTTTCTATCAGATAAGTGTTGT
>MAAG01000126.1:0-1545 GCA_002163065.1 Arcobacter sp. 31_11_sub10_T18 | reverse complement strand
GTTTGATTAGTTGACCATCTTCTAGTAGTCTTAGCTTTTCGACTTTTCCATCTTCATGAATAATATCAACATCTGTGAATCTATTTTTAAAACTAACATCATTTTTATGTTTATGTAGACTCTCTTTAGCTTCTTGAACCAATATTTCGATTAATTCACTATCAATATTTAATTGATTGATAAAAGCTCTACGAAGTAGGGCAATGAATTCTATTTTAAATTTATAGTCATCATAGATGGATATTTTTCTTTTTACTCTTTGTAGAGGTAACTCTATTTGTAAAAAGTCATCTAAAACATAGGAGTCTTTTATATCTTTCCATACAGGATGAATATCTGCTCTGTTCTTATTATGACTTTTGAGATTCTCTTCACTGATAGAGTTTATATCGATAAGTCGTATATCGTCCATAGAGGCTTTAAATAGATTTTGTGCATTAGATAACAAATCTTCAACAGTTAAGATGTTGTATTGTCTTAAATGGGTTCTATGTAACTCAAACTCAACATTAAAGACTTCATCTTCCATATTAAACCCATTATTCATAAAGTACTCATACATCAAGTCTTTTTTATTTGATTTTTTGAGTTCTTCTTTTTTGTTATAGAGTCTTAATTTAAAAGGTTCTTTTCCTACATAAATTGTTTGTGTTGAAATGGCATTACCAATTTCACTAATAGTTGCATATTTTCTTTTTCGTGTTACAAACATCTCTTTAGTTACAAAGCTAAAGTCATATTGTATAAAACAATTTAAATCAGCTCTTGTAATGGGATAGTATCCACTGACATAATGTCTGAGTAACATATTGTTGATAAAGTTTATTAGAGACTTAATACCAATGGTATATATTCCAATACCTTGTAGTTGCACTCTAATATCATTTAAACCTTTATTTTTAAACTTATCTTTAAAACCAATTTTGAAAAAACTGTTAATATCCTTGAACCAATGATAACCTTCAGCTCGACCTAGAAAGTTTAAAGGTATCTCATTAATAGCTATATGTATATCATTGTTTTCATATTCAAGTTCCTTTTTTTCAAAAGTACCTTTGATAGTCTCAATTTGGTCTAAAATTTCTAAATATAAGTCATCATAATTTTCATTGGATTCACAGAAATAATACAGTGAATCAATTCCAAATAGTTTTTTAATATCATTCATTTATTTCTCCTTTGAGGGTAAGAAAGGGGTATTACTAAGAACCCCTTTAAATTGTTCCTCTTCTTGGTCTTACAAAAATTAAATTTACATCCGTAAAATTAGATTTTTGCTAAGTCCAAAAAGCGGCTAAGTTTTAGATACCGTAGAAGCTATACTCTTTTGAGATGATTCCTACATCAACAGATACTTCTTTTGAGATTTTGTCTTTATATTGACCAATCTTTTCATCAGGGATTGAGATGGTATTTAATATCTTGATTCTATTACCATCTTTTCTGATATTTTCAGAAAGAATCTGAACTTTTGCCTTGCTTGGAACCATTGTTCCATCCTCTTTTTTGAACTCACTTTTATCTACTATATTTAGTAGTGTTCCT
>MAAG01000078.1 GCA_002163065.1 Arcobacter sp. 31_11_sub10_T18 | reverse complement strand
ATATTGTGTCTAATGATAACCCATTGGCTACAGATGAAGATGGAACATTAATTATTGATGCTGCAACAGTTCTTAAAAATGATTCTGATATAGATGGTGATGTTATTAGTATTGATAAAGATTCTTTAAGTGCTGAAAATGGTACTGTAAGTCTTGATGCTAATGGAAATATTGTATATGTTCCAAATAAAGACTTCAACGGAGATGATACAATTACTTATAAAGTCACTGATGGAAATCTTCTAAGTAATGCGGCAGAAATAACTGTTAAGGTAAATGCTGTCGATGATGCTGCTGTTCTTGACTTTGATAATACACCCGTAGAAAATATATTAATTACCAATCCATCTTTCGAAAGCACTCAATTTACTGATGGGGGTTGGAATAACAGCATTAGTAATGGATGGATACAAACGGGTAGTTCAGGTGAATTTAATCCTAATTCTAATAATCATATGACTAATGAAGCTACTGATGGCAATAATATTGGGTGGATAAATTCTGGTAGTATTTCTCAAATTTTATCTGAAGTATTAGCTAATAATACTACATATGAATTGCAATTGGATCTTGGTGATAGAAAAGATACAGATGCAGGCGATTATAGTGTTAAACTTTATGCTGGTGATGAATTACTAAAAACAATTACACAAGATGACTTTCCTTTAGTTGATGATGATTTTACAACTGTTTCATTAGAGGTAGACACATCAAAATTACCCGATGATTTTGCTGGATTTAATCAACCATTAACAATTGAAGTCAATAAGATTAGTGGTACCCAGTTAAATATAGATAATGTAGCTATGACAAAAACAGAAGATGATGTTCTAAACATAAACGATATTGATGGTGGCACACTTGACATGCATACATTGTTATCAAATGTAACTGCGTCACATGCTGGGAATCAATCAGACAATTCTTTAGATGAAATAGACTTAACAAGTGGAGATCATATATTATCAAATATCAGTGTTGCAGATGTAATTGCAATGACTGACGATGATAATACATTGAAAATAATTACCGATGGAAAAAAAGATTCAGAGAATGGAGATACTGTTAAATTAGATAATTCTTTATGGACTAAAGATGATTCATATGATGCAGATGGAACGGACTCTGAGGGATATAGTCAATATACGAATGTAAGTGGTGATAACTTAGTTAAATTACTAATAGAACAAGATAATGTTGATTTTAATAACTAGTTTGTTAAATTAGATACAAGAAAGGACAGTGGTTTCACTGTCCTTTTTTTATGCATATAACAAATATAAATATCCAAATTTAATGAAGATAGATTTTATTGAACTTTAAAAGATCAATTGAATATTTTTTTAGTGTAGCTTTTGTTTAAGAACACTCAATATTGTAACCCACACCAAAAGTATTTATAATAGAACCTTTCCTATTTTTCTTCTTAATCGACTAAAAAGAGATTTAAAAGCTGAGTTTGTAATTATTTCATCTGCCCAAAGATGGATTTCTATTTCTTGCTTTGGCACTTTTCTTGATTTGTTTTCTATTAAAAATTCTAAAAGTCGAAACTCATTTTTAGTGAGCGTTGCTGATTTGTTGTTCATATCCATAATTGTTTTAGTAATATAATTGTATTTGGTGTTGTTGTTAAACTTTACTTCTGTATGTCCCTCATTAAGTAATTCTTTTGCTGTATGATTGATAGCTTTTATAAACTGACTCATATCCACAGGATATAATAAATAGTCAATAAGGCGTAACTTTATAGCTTCAAAAAGGTATTTTTCATCTTTACTATCACTTAATATGATTATAGGAATCTTTTTATTTGTTTTTCGAATATCTTTTAGGAACTCAATTCCATTTTTTCGTGGGAAGTCTATTTCTGAAATAATAACAGATGGTCTTGATTTGACAAGAAGTTCACTTGCTTCTTCTATACTCATAGCTATCAAAACTTTATTAAACATGATGTTAATTGTGTTTAAAGTTTTTTGGCATTTATTGTCTTTTTTTGTTATATATAAGATATCAACTGATTTTAAAACATCTTTAAGTTGTCTTGTTTTCATAATATATAACCTAATTGTTTATTTAATTCTAACAAGTTTCTGTCTCTCAAATGTCTCAATTGTTCTAAGATTAGCAAAAATTAATAATAAAAGTAAAATTTTTTTTATCTTTTGTTGAAAATTTAGCAAAAATTAACAATATAAGCTAATTTTTAAAAATATCTTTAAATTGTCTTAGTTATATGGTATTTAAGCTATTTACAATTTGATTCTAACAAGTTTTTTTCTCTAAAAGGTATCCATTGTTATGAAATTATTAAAAATTAATAGTAAAAGTAAAATTTTATTTATCTTTTTTACTAATGAGACAGTTCTGAGACACTGTTAGGCTAAAATTTTTCATATCAAATAATCTTAATAGTTACTATTAACGTTAAATTAAGAATTAGAAAAAAAACT
>MAAG01000109.1 GCA_002163065.1 Arcobacter sp. 31_11_sub10_T18 | reverse complement strand
ACTGTAGTTTTCAAAGATTTGTTTTAATTCTTTTTTTGGAAATAGTTCTTCATCTGGCAAACCTCCTGCAAAAGAAATAAAATCTTTTTGATTTGCTACTTTTAAAATATCTCGGATAAATGAACTTTGTATATCTTTATATGGTTTAGAGAAATTATATGTCATGATTTATTCCTTAATTGGCTAAATATTAAATGAACTTCCTCATTTAAAATGATATCATTTTGTGTAATATTATTCAAATTTTTTACGAAACCTACGACCAACATTAAAAAAACTACAACAAATAAAGTTTTCATTTTATACCCTTTGTTTTTATATGTCGCTAGTATATTCTTATTAAATCGTGCTGTCTTTTGATAATAAAGCAACATTTTTATCAAATCGTGCTATTATTTTTGTTTTAAGGAATTACAATGAAAAAATACACCATGGATGAACATAAAGTTAGAATTAATGAAGTTCTGTATCACATTTACACGAACCTATCAACAAAATTTTCAATAGATGAATTGGCAAAAATTTCATCTTATTCACCCTTTCATTTTCAAAGAATTTTTAAAGAACTCACACAAAAAAGTGTTGTGACGTATATAAAATCAGCAAGATTAGAGTGGGCTGCAAATTTACTTATCTTTAATCCAGAATCAACCATAACTGAGATTGCTCATACTTGTGGTTTAAAATCATCAGCAACTTTTACCAATGAATTTAAAAAGTATTATGAGATGACACCTTCTTTGTGGAGAAAAAATGGGTATAAAATACATAAAAATTGTGAAACCTCAAAGATAAAAAAAGAAGTTGATTTTTCTACAATAGAAATAAAAAAAATTGAAAATATACAAATTGCTTATATGCGACATTTGGGGTACGATACTTGTATTCGAGATACCTGGCAAAAGTTTTTGTATTTACTGGAAACCAAGTTTGATATCACTGAACCTAAAATGATTGGCTTTCATCACAGCAACCCAAGTATCACTTGTCTTAAAGATTGTAGATATGGTGCTTGTATTGAGATTCCCAATGACAAAATACAACCCAAAGGTGATATTGGTACAGGAATGATAGCAGGAGGTTTATTTGCAAGCATCAAGTATCAAGGGGAGTATAATGATGTATTACACTTATATAAAAAGATGTATTATGAATGGTTGCCTAGTAGTGAATTTGAAGCAATAAATGGAAAAGCCCATGTTATTTATCATAAAAATCATTTTGTAGAAAAAGATGGTAAGTTTGATATAGAATTTAGAATACCAATTACATATAAGTAATAAAAGATGCAGTACGATATTGATATAAATGGACCATACAAAGAGCTGTTTTTATATGTAAGAGAATTATTAATAAGTTTTGAAGATATGAGTGAGAAAAGAACCAGTCATATTACTTCTTTTCATTGTGAGGGCTCTGGCATATGTTATATTAAAACTCATGATACGGGACTGACTATTGCTATGTTTAAAGGTGCCTATCTAAAAGATGAACATACTCTTTTCTCAGGATTGGGTAAAACAATACGCCATATGTATATGGCAAATAAAAAAGATATCAAAAAAGATATTTTATTGGAATACTTTCAAAATGCTATTGTGTACAATATTGAGAAAGAAGAAAAAAAACTTATGGCAAAACTATACAAAAAGAATAAAGTATCATATTAATATCATTTAATTAAAGTAGCATCAATAAAGAAAACTGAAAAGGGAATAGTATGTCAAGAAGAGCTTTGGTTACAGGTGGAA
The DNA here is from genome assembly GCA_002163065.1 of Arcobacter sp. 31_11_sub10_T18. GTDB lineage: Bacteria > Campylobacterota > Campylobacteria > Campylobacterales > Arcobacteraceae > MAAG01. The sequence goes on along the minus strand of MAAG01000109.1, from coordinate 10,657 downwards.
ATAAAGGTATTGGACTAGAAGTTACAAAACAATTATTGGAAAAAGATTATGAAGTTATTATTGTAGCTCGTGACTTTTCTAGTTTTGATTTACAACATAAAAATATTACTACATATCAGTATGACCTCTCAAATGTAGCTGGACTATCAAATTTGATGAGCAAAATTGGTCACGTAGATGTTTTGGTTAATAATGCAGGTTTTTTACAACCCAAATATACTTACGATAATTATCCTCAAAATGCAAAAGAAAACATTATGAATGTTGATTTATATACGCCAGTTGAGTTAATGACCTTAGTGTGTGAATCGATGAAACAAAATTCATATGGACGAATAGTAAATGTTTCTTCAATTGCTGGACAATTAGGTCATCCTGATATTTGGTATGGTATTTCAAAAGCTGGATTAATTAATGCAACAAAATCTTATGCAAAACAACTTGGTGCTCATGGTATTGTAGTTAACTGTGTCTCTCCAAGTCCCATAGATACAGATATGCAAAAAGATAATTCTGAAGAGCGAAAAGCAGAGTTTAGAAAGTGTGTAGTTAGTGGTCGATTTGGTGAAGCCAGTGAAGTAGCAAGTGCGATTGTATGGTTGGCTACAGATGCGCCAGAATACATCAATGGAACAACCTTAGACATAAACAACTGCTCTTACATGAGATAATAGCCATTTCCGTAGTTCTTTTGGCTAAACTCGGCGTTGAAGAAATAGTTTGATTCAGTCACGTACTTGTTGTACACTCCTTCTTCAAAATATCTCTTCGCCTTGATTTTAACAAAAATAACTACGAAACTGACTATTATCGGGATTCATTAACTTTGATAAAAAACTAAAATATTTTCTTGTTTTACTCTTTTACAATTGTAAATGCTTCTCTTTTTATTTGAGGTAATTTTAATTCATCTTTTGGGATGTTTAATTTATTAACCATCACAGTATAAAATGCTTTTTTAAATTCTTCTGGTTGGGCATTTTTATAGGTTGTTCTTAGTTTTGTGTAATAGTAAGCAATGTTATATTGGTTTTTTGAAAGCTTCATCTCTGATACCTTCGCTGTAGCTTTATTGTTTTTATCTAGTACCAAAACCGAATAAAAAGAATCTCCATACAAATAAGCATTTTGAGTTGCAATTTGATAAACAGTACATTCAACTGCACTTGTTTTTTTCTTACAATCAAGTGCGGCTTCATAAGCCGTGTAAGCTCTTTGCTCTTTACTTAATGCTTCAGGGGCATCTATAAACCAACGCATCTTTTTATTTCCATCTTTACTATAGTCATCAACGGCTTTTAATTCATACATTTGTATGTGTTTCGCATTTTCATTATATTCAACAGTACAACCTGTTATGAATAAACCCAATATTAAAATAGTCAAACTTTTATACATATGTTTCCTTTTGAAGTTTTATTTTATTCAAAGAAGTATAAAAGTGGAGTTACTTTTTTAAAAATGCTCACAATAACTTACATTTGAGAATTAAAAACGTTTTAAAGTAACTAATTTATGGATATTTATACAAATAAAGTTATGATTATAATATAAAATTTTAATTGCAGGACCTAAATGAATAAAGTTATTTTGCTCACATTGATAATCTTTTTAAATTTACTAAATGCAAGTACTTCAAAAATTGAAGTGGTTACAGAAAACTATCCTCCTTTTCAATGGAAAAATCAACAAAATATTACTGGACCTTCAACCGATGTTGTAAAAGCCTTGCTTCATAAAGTAGGGTATACCTACTCTTTAGATATTTATCCATGGGCTAGAGCATATAAAATAGCTCAAAGTAGAAAGAATGTGATGATTTATAGTATCACACGAACCAGAGAGCGAGAAAAATTATTTAAATGGATTGATACCATTGCATCACATCATGTTTATTTTTGGAAATTAAAATCAAGAAAAGATATCCAAATAAAAATTTTGTCTGATGCGAAAAAATATATAATATCAGGGGTAAGAAAAGATGCTAAAACTCAATATCTTTTAAACAATGGTTTTAAACAAAACTTGAAAACGGGTATTGTTCACAGTACCGATATCTCAATTAAATTACTTTTTTCAAATAAGGTTGAATTATTGGTAGAAAATGAAGACTTGATATTACAAGCCCAAAAGTTGGGCTATGATGTATCTTTATTGGAAAAAGCCTATTATTTAAAAGGTTTTTCTCAAGATCTATATATTGCACTTAGTTTAATGACTGATGATAGTTTGGTTGATAGATTTAAGAAAGCATTAGAAGAGTTAAAATTAAGTGGTGAGTTTGATAGAATTATAAACAAATATAAAAAGTGAGAATAAAGATAGAAACTTTACTCTCACATGCTACTTATTTAATAGGTAGCCAAAGTTCAGTTCTTAAATCTTCTGGTTTAACATCTGCTACTATATACTCTTCAATAGGAGGGGAATCTCTCAACTCCACATTATTTTCTTGTATCCATGAGCCAAAAACTGAGGTATAGGTCTCTATTAAACTCTCATACGAACCTTTATGTAAAAACACTGCATATTTTCCACCTTGTATTTGTTTCAACTCAACACCGTTTTTTAGTTCCACTTCTTTTGTTTTGGAAACACAAGCATCATATCTTAACTTACTGGTCTCAACCACATCTGGATCATCGTACCCAATTCCAAAAGAGCGCATTTCTTTACAATTTAGGCTATTTTCCCATGCAAATTGCACCAGTTTATCCCATGTACCATAACATTTTAAATAATCACCCACATGTCTTAAAGTATACACATCTATATTATTTATTGTTTCTATTCTTACAGGTTCAATCATTTTAAAATCCCTTTTGTTAATAATTTGTTTGACAAACTTAGAGGGTGCACAATTAAACATCTCTTTAAAAGCTTTGTTATAAGAAGAGGGTGTATTGTAACCTGATTGCATTGCAATAGCTGTAATACTTCCTTGTTTCATTTGTAACATATAAGCTGATTTTTGAAGTCTGATTCTTCTTATATATCTTTTTAAACTCTCACCCGTAAACCCTAGAAATATACGGTGAAAATGATAATATGAATAACCAGAGAGTTTGATCAAATCATCAATTTCAATATATTCTAAATTGTTTTCAATTTCATTTAGAACATTTTGCATGGTTTTTTGATAATGACTCATGTTGCTGTCTCCTTAAATTCGTAAATAATTCTAACAGTTAATAAAAACAAATACTTTTCCAAAATTGCTACAATTAAAAATTATAGCAAATACACTTGAATATTGCCCTACAATCACATCTTTCTCACATAAATTTTGATTATAGTTATTAATTGATTGACCAACGGTCAGTCATAAGTAAACTTTAAGATTCAAAGTCGTATAATTCCATGACTGACCGTCGGTCAATCTTAAGTTTTGTTAAATTTACGTTAAAGATGTGTTAAATATCTATTAAAGTAATTTTAATAAAATTATGAAATGAATTGAGGATTTATATGGCTCCTAAAGTTGTAGATAAAAATGAAAAAAGAAGAGAAATAGCACTTTCTTGTCATGAGTTGATTCATGACAAAGGTATTAGAAAAATCACTATTTCACAAGTTGCAAAAATGGCTGGTATTGGTAAAGGTACGGTATATGAATATTTTGAAAATAAAGATGATATTATTTTTGAAATAATCAATATGCATATTGAAGAATATCACAACCATTTTCTTGAAACCATTAAAGATGTAAAAAATACAAGAGAAAAAGTGTATCACTTTTTTAAATTTGTTTTAGATGACAGTGAAGAAAATATGAAACATTTTAATGGCTTTAAAGATTATCTATCAATTATGTTAGCTGAAGAAAATGAGTCTATGAGCGAATATAATGGTGATTGTCATACGTTTTTTAATGAGCAATTAAACAAAGTGATTAAAGAGGGTGTTGACAGTGGAGAGTTAATACCTGAAGCATTGGAAATGAGCAATGGACTTTTGATTTTTGAAAAAGGTTTGGTTTTACTAAAGATGACTCAAAAAGATTTTGATACGAAAAAAGAATGTGAACTTTTCATCAATAATTTTTTCGATTTAATAGAAATAAAAAAATAAAGAATAAGGAAATAAAATGATAAAAAAAATATTATTATCAATGATCATGGGAATATCAATCTTAGCAGCAGCTCCAGGTGCAGCGTTGATTGAAGTGGATACTATTAAAAAGGGTGAAGTTAACCCACTGCAAAAATTTGTAGGAACAGTTAATTTTGATAAAAAATCTACCTTGGCTTCTCAAAGTTCAGGTTTGGTTAAAACCGTAACTTTTGAAGTAGGGGATGCAATCAAAAAAGGTAAGGTCTTAATTAAAATTGATTCTGAATTATTAGACGCAAAAATTAAATCATCAATGGCAAATCTAGAAATTTCAAATATTAAATTAAAAAATGCCAACAAAGACTTCTTAAGATACAAAAGATTAATAGAAACAAAAAGTATTACTGCTCAAGAATATGATACCTCTCTATTAGAGTTTAATTCAGCTGAACAAAATGTGATTTCTTTAAAAGCTCAGTTAAAAGAGTTGAAAATTCAAAAAGCTCAAAAAGTTGTTTATGCACCTTTTGACGGAATTATCGTGGAAAAAAATATAAATATTGGTGAATGGGCAAGTGAAGGTAAAAGTATTGCAACTTTAGTAAATACTGCAAGTATTGAAATTATCTTTAATTTACCTGCAAACTTAGTATCGGGATTAAAAAGTAAAAAAATATATGAAATTAAAATTGCCAATACTATCTTAAAAGCAAAATTTCACTCTGCCATTCCAAAAGGGGATAAATTAACTCGAACTTTTCCTGTAAAATTTAAAGCAAATGTAAAAAATATGTTTGTGTTTGATGGGCAAGAAGCCAGTGTAAACTTAGCTAAAAATGCAAAAATGGAATCTTTAATTATCAATAGAGATGCAGTTATTAATAGATTTGGTAGTCAAGTTGTTTTTGTAAACAACAAGGGTGCTGCTTTAATGATTCCTGTAAAAGTTTTAGGTTACCTAGGAAAAGATATTGCCATTGCGGGAAAAGGTTTGGTTGAAGGTATGAGTGTAGTTGTTAAAGGAAATGAAAGAGTGTTCCCAAATCAACCTGTGCAAGTTATAAAAAACTGAACTCCAAAAATAATAAATAATAAACAAAAATAATAAATAATGTATTTCAAAAAGGAAAACAATGGATTTAATTAAATTTTCAATCAAAAACCCAGTCACTATAATAGTGTCTGTTTTGATTGTTGTTATGTTTGGGATGTTATCGTTAGATAAACTACCTTATCAATTAACACCTAGTGTTACAAAACCAGAGATTAAAATCACAACTTCATGGCCAGGTGCTACTCCCAAAGAAATTGAGAGAGAAATCATTGAAGAACAAGAAGATGCTATTAAAAGTCTTAATAATCTAATTGAGTATGAATCTTCTTCAAAAGATAACTATGGTGAGATTAGTTTAACCTTTAAATTAGGAACTGATTTACGAGCTGCGCTTCAAGATGTATCAAATAAATTAAATGAAGTAAGTGATTATCCTGATAATGTAAATGAACCTATCATTGAAACTGCAACAGCTTCACCTGTTGTATGGATGATGTTACAAACCACAGAAGATAACCCAAGACACATAGATGAATATAAAACATTTTTTGATGATGAAATCAAACCTGCTATCAAACGTGTAGAAGGAGTTGCAGGAAGCATGGGTGGCGGTGGTCGCCAACAAGAGATGCAAATCAGTATTGATGTGAATAAACTTGCTACTTACAACTTAACTATGAACGAAGTAGTAAATACGCTTAAAGGTGAAAATGTTGATGTCGCTGCGGGTGTTTTAAATCTAGGCCGAAGATCATACCGAGTTCGAACAGTAAATAAATTTTCTTCAACTCAAGATATCAAAGATATTTTATTGATTTCAAATAGAGAACAACGAGTAACTGTTTCAGATGTGGCGGAAGTTAACTTTGGTTATGAGACTCCTACCTCTGTTGCTATGTACATGGGTAAAGATGGAATTTTTCTTGGAGTTCAACCTACAAGTGATGTAAATATTGTAAAACTTACCAATGAAGTAGAGCAAGTTGTAAATGATTTAAATGAAAATGTTTTAAAAGAAAAAGGTTTAAAAATAAAATGGTTGTTTGACCAAAGACCTTATATTGTGGGTTCTGTTGATTTGGTTCAACAAAACATCGTTATTGGTGGAACACTTGCAGTTTTTATTTTAATACTGTTTTTAAGAAGTATTTCTCCAACTGCCGTTGTTGCCATAGCTATTCCCATTTCTGTAATTGGAACGTTTATTATACTTGACGTTATGGGTCGAAGTTTAAATACCATTTCCCTTGCAGGAATCTCCTTTGCCGTTGGGATGTTGGTAGATGCCGCCATTGTGGTATTGGAAAATATTGACAGGCATAGAAAAAATGGTGAAACCATATCTGAAGCTGCCTATAAGGGTGCCAGCGAAGTATGGGGTGCATTAATTGCCAGTGCTTTAACAACAATTGCAGTTTTCCTTCCTATTGTATTTTTAGCAGATGAAGCAGGACAATTGTTTAAAGATATCGCAATTGCAGTAACTGCTGCGGTTACTTTTTCATTGTTTGTTTCTATTTCAGTTATTCCAATGTTATGGAAAAAATTTGCTGGTATGTCCAATAAACAACCAAAAGGTGCCAGTTTAATCTCTCGATTTGGTAATGTTTTTGTTGATTTTTTCATGTCTATTGTAACTTGGTCTTTAAAGAACTTTTTTACAAAAATGATAATGATTTTATCTCTGTCCTTGATTTCAGCATCGACCATATATACACTATTCCCAAAAATGGATTATTTACCTCAGGGAAATAAAAACTTGATTTTTAACATCTTAATTCCACCTCCAGGTCTTTCTTATGAAGAGAGATATAATATGGGTGCTTATTTGATGAAAAAAATTGAACCCCATTATAATAAAGATATTGATGGAGTTCCTGGAGTGAATAGAGCATTTTTTGTTTCTTTTGGAGATTTTATGATCTTTGGTGGAACTTCAATGCACGAAGATAGAGCAAAAGAATTGATTCCTATGTTTTCTCCAATGGTTAACTCAATTCCCTCTACTTTTGGTATTACCATTCAATCAGGTGTATTTGAACAAGGAATTGGTGAGGGAAATACAGTAAATATTGATATTAGTGGTGAAAAGATTGAAGATATTACTAATGTGGGGGCTCAGTTATTTATGGCCGCACGTGGTGCTGTTAAGGGAGCACAAGTAAGACCTGTTCCTTCTATTGAGTTATTGTATCCAGAGTTTAGAATTTTACCCAATCAAGATGCTTTAAAGTCTCTTGGTATGAGCTCACAAGATTTGGGAATCATTGCAGATGTCTTAATGAGTGGACGAAAAGTGGGTGATTTTGAACAAGATGGAAAGAAAAAGATTGATCTGGTTCTAAAAGCAAAAGAGGAACAAATAAAAACTCCTGAAGATATTATGTCAGCACAAGTTGCACTTCCTAATGGCTCACTGGTACCTATGTACTCTCTTGCTGGTTCAGAAAATACTATTGGGATTTCAGAAATCAGACACTTAAATGGAAAAAGAACTATTACGCTTCAAATTACACCACCAGAAGGAATGACCATAGAAGAAGCGATGGGTGTATTAAATGGTGTATTATCGCAAATGGAAGGTTCTGGAAAAATATCTAAAGATATTACCATTGGGATTTCAGGAACAGCAGATAAATTAACTCAAACTATGGAGATGTTAGAAATAAACTTATATCTTGCATTGGTGATTATTTATTTATTGATGTCAGCATTATTTGGTAACTTTTTATACCCACTTGTAATTATGTTTACAGTACCATTAGCAGCAGCGGGTGGATTCATAGGATTAAAGCTTGTTAATGTATATATTGCTCCACAACCACTAGATGTGTTGACGATGCTTGGGTTTATTATTTTAATTGGTATTGTTGTAAATAATGCCATTTTAATTGTACACCAAAGTTTAAATCTTATTAAAAATGAAGGTGTTGAGCATAAAAAAGCAGTAATAGAAGCTACAAGAAGTAGAATTAGGCCTATTTATATGAGTAGTTTAACGTCAGTTTTTGGAATGCTACCACTGGTATTAGTTCCAGGTCCAGGAAGTGAGTTTTACAGAGGTTTAGGTTCTGTAATTACGGGTGGATTAGCATTTTCTACTATATTTACAATTTTTGTTACTCCTGCTTTATTGATGTTTATTATTACATTAGAGCACAGAGTAAAACGAAAACCAAGTGAAGATGAAACAAAAGCATTGGCTTCTTTAGAAGAAGAAGAAAAATACTCTCAAGCATAAAAGGAATAAAATTTATGAAAAGAAATAAAATATTATTATCAACTTTAGTAGCTGTAACACTTCTAAGTGTTACAGCCAATGCTTTGAGTATTGAGAAAGCGGTTGAATTAGCCTTAGTAAATAATAATGTTCTAAAAGAACAAGTATTTAAAATTAAAGAGTATGATGAAAACATCAAGGGTGCAAAAACAGCTTATAATCCTACATTTGACGTGGATTATTCTTATGATGCAAAAAATAATGAACGATCATCTCAGACAAAACACGATTCAGCTTTTAATGCTACATTATCTTATAACTTATTTAATGGTTATTCAGATAAATATAGTATTTTAAGTGCTCAAAAAAGTCTTAGCTCTACTCAGTACTCTTATGAAGCGACCAAACAAGATATTGTATTACAAACAAAAGAAGATTTTATTACCTATTTGAAAAATAGAAGAAATACAATAGTCCAGCAAAATGCAGTGAAACTTTTTCAAAAACAATATGATGATTCAAAGAATTTTTACGAACAAGGTGTTCGAGTTGCTTTAAATAATCTACTTGAAGTTGAAATTGAATTACTTCAAGCAAAACAAAGATTACTTACTTCAAAAAGTGCTCAAAGAATTGCACAAGAAGAACTATTTAATACAATGGGATTACGAAGTACAGAAAACATAGATGAAGTACAAATTGAAAAAAATGAAAATATTTTAGGTACTTTTGATCGAAATGATTTATTGAATAGAAACGAAATTAAAGCTTTGTTAATGCACAAAGAATCATTAGAAAACTCTAAACGTTCTGTAAAAGGAAATTATTACCCAAAAGTTGATGCAAATATCAAACATAAAAGATATGGAGATAGTTTTGCTTTAAATGAAAAAGACGGCTCTTACGATCCTCAAAATGTGGGAACGATTACTTTGTCATGGAACTTATATAATGGTGGAAAAGATGAATCTGACATGGTTGTTTATAGACATCAAATGAGTCAAGTAAATTCTCAAATTTCAGATTTAAAATTAAAAATTGATCTTCAATACTCCAATGCAAAAGAACAATATATTTTAACAAGCGAAAATTTAAAAATTTCTAATAAAGCCCTTGATCAATCAAGAGTAAATTATGAAATAGTTGATAATAGATTTAAAGAAGGGGTATCTACTAGTAAAGATTTAATTGATGCCAATTATTTACTGACACAAGCTCAAGAAAACTACTATACAGCCTATTACGATAAGTTATTGGCAAAAGCTACTTTAGAACGAATATTCGAAAGATAATCACATCTAAATGATATAGTAAAGTGCAAAATAATATTTTGCACTTTATATAAACTTTAATATTATTTTGAAATTGAGTCATCAATAATTTTATCATACATACCTGACTTAACCAACTTACTAAATGTTTCATCGAATATTCTCATTAATTCCTTTGCTTTTGGATGTTTTTTTGAAATCACAAGATGTACTCCATTTTCAGGAAGTAACTGTTTTGTAGTATTGGTAAATGTCATTGCTTTTGATTTTGGGAAAAGATTATTAATAATATAATATCCCACAAAAAAACTACTGGGTGTTATATCAATACGATTTGCTAGCAATTTTCTAAAGTTTTGTTCTTCCTTGGCAACCAATTCAACCTTTAAGTCATTTCTCTTTAATACATCGGTACTTCTATATCCTATATTTCCTCCAATTCTATATTTTTTTAAGTCCTCAAAGGTATCCCATTTAAAATCCAAACTTTTAAGATGAAAAAATACAGTTCTTGTAATGATAATTGGTTCTTTGGAATAGTAAAAGACTTCTTCTCTCTCACTTGACTTTGACCAAGGTAGACTTCCATCTACTTCAACATTTTCTGCATTTCTTAATGAACGTTTCCAAGGGTAGTATTTGTAAAGAACATCAATATTCGCAAGTTTAAATGATTGGGTGACAATTGTTTGAATTACTCTGGCACTTGTGTCTTTTTGAGAAGTATAAGGAGCCCACTCACCAGTGGATAAAATAAGTGTTTCTTTTGCGTATCCAGATATAGTCAATAATATCAAGAACAATGAACTAAATAACTGTGACATGTGATATTCCTTTTATAACTTATATGAATTGATGTTAGCTGCTCAAAACTACTTAGTAATAAATTCATCTATTATTTGTTCGTATTTACCAGATTTAACTAATTTATCATATCCCATATTAAACATATTTATAAGCTCTTTTGCTTTTGGATGTTTTTTAGGAACTATGAAATAAAGTCCATTTTGAGGTACAACTTGTTTTGTATGGTTGGTAAATAACATTGCTTTTTCTTTA
>MAAG01000153.1 GCA_002163065.1 Arcobacter sp. 31_11_sub10_T18 | reverse complement strand
TGTCTATGGGTGGTGTTAAACTTGAGAAAGCTATAGCAGATGGAACAATAAAATTGATTGAAGCAAGTACTAATAAGGCTTGTCTTAGTCGAGTTGATAGAGGGATTGCAGATGTTTATTTAAACAATGAGCTTATGGATACTTCTGCATTTCCAATGGTAAAGAAAGTTATAAATATTAAAGAAAACAGCGGTTATGTTGGGTTTACTTTAAAAACAAAAAACTACCCATTTATGGCTGATGTGATGGTGAAGTTTAATACTGTAATCAAAGACATGAAAAAAAGTGGTGAAGTAGAAAAGATTTTACAAAACTACAAATAAAGATATTCGTTAAACAAATAATTGAATCCTATTTTAGGATTCAATTATTAAAAATTATTATGGACTTAATTGTCCTTGCCAAAAAGGAAACAAATGAAATTAGTATATAAGTTTTTAATACCTACTCTTAGTATTTTGGTTGCTGGTTTTTTCTTTCTTCTATACAGTTTTGTTTCTTCTCAAAATCAAATAACAGATTTTTTACAAAGTAGCAGTAATAAAATATTAGAACAACAACTTGATGATAGAAAAAAATCACAGCTAGGTATGCAAAATGAATTTTTAGATTTTACAGTGCAATCCAAATCAAATCTTTCAGGAAGTTTTGTAGTTGATTATGATGATGAAGAACTACTTAAAAAGTTGAAAAGTTACTTTGATTTAAAATATGTTAAATCAATATCAGTATTTGATGATTCTGCAAACAGTAATTTTATGGTTCTTTATCAAGAAAATGGAGAGTTTGTAGTTTCTAAAACTTTATCTGATTCTGAAAAGAAATTTAAATCTATTCAAAAAGATATGTTATTTGATGGTGAAAAGATTGGTTTTATAGTTGTGCACTATGATGACAGTACTATTTTACAGAGTATAGAAAAAATTCACAAAAATGTAACAACTAAAGTAGAAAAATTTGCTTTGGATGTTGAAGAAAAAAAATCTAGCTCAAAAATGGAAGCAATAATTGTATCAATTATTATGCTTTTAGTTACCAGTGCTTTTGTAAGTATTTTATTATATAAATTTATTATAAATCCCCTTCAAACAGTTAAAGATAGATTGGATGAATTCTTTTTATTCTTAAGACATGAGATAAAAGAAGTGACAAAAATCGAAATAAACTCCAAAGATGAAATAGGGGAAATGGCTCACGCTATCAATGATAATATTGTTAAAACCCAATCTCTTATGGAAGAAGATCAATTATTAATAAACGATGTGAAAAATGTTGTTAACTTAGTGAAAGAAGGGAAGTTACAGCAACAAATTCAAAAGACAACTTCCAATGAGAGTTTAAGAGAATTAAAAGAAATATTTAACGAAATGTTAAATGCTCTATCAAAAGATGTGTGTCATGATTTAGAAGAAATACGAGAGGCACTTCATGAGTTTCAAGAACTAAACTTCTCACATAGAATTGAAAACCCCACAGGAAAAGCTTCCCAAGGGCTTAATTCCCTAGCTACAGTAATTAATGAAATGTTAGTTGAAAATAAAGAAAATGGTTTGACATTAGGAGATAGTAGTGAAATATTACTTCAAAATGTAAATACTTTAAATTCAAATTCAAATGAAGCAGCTGCGGCACTTGAAGAGACCGCAGCTGCATTAGAGGAAGTGACAAGTACTATTATTAGCAATACTGATAATGTGGTACAAATGGCTGGATATGCAAATGACTTATATTCTTCAGCAAAAGAAGGTGAAACATTAGCAGAGCTAACAACAACATCCATGAATGAAATAGATGATCAAGTTACTTCAATAAATGATGCAATTTCAGTCATTGATCAAATAGCATTTCAAACAAATATCCTATCACTAAATGCAGCCGTTGAAGCGGCAACTGCAGGTGAAGCTGGAAAAGGATTTGCTGTTGTAGCTCAAGAGGTTAGAAACTTAGCTAGTAGAAGTGCAGAAGCTGCAAATGAGATAAAAGCTTTGGTTGAAAACGCAACTAAAAAAGCAAATGATGGGAAAGTTATTGCATCTAAAATGATTAAAGGCTATGCGGGACTTAATAATAATATTACTAAAACAATTACTATAATCAAAGATATTGAAAATGCAAGTAAAGAGCAACAAGAAGGGATTGAGCAAATCAATGATGCCGTGAACTCACTTGACCAACAAACTCAAGTGAATACTTCTATCTCAAATAAAACACAAGGTATTGCTAACCAAACAAATAGTATTGCCAAACTTATTGTTTCTAGTGCAAATGAGAAAGAGTTTATTGGAAAAGATAATGTTCAAGGAAGAACAATAGATGATAATGGTTAAATAATGTAATTGTTTATTGGTAAAATGAGTTAAAAGAGAAAGGTATCTAAGTAAACAGACCTCTTTCAAATTATTTGAAAGAGGAATGAAATAGTACTAGTTATCTTTGTAGATTCTATTGTAAAGAGTACGAATGCTTGTTTATAA
>MAAG01000111.1 GCA_002163065.1 Arcobacter sp. 31_11_sub10_T18 | reverse complement strand
TATTATGATTTTGTTCTTTTATATAGTCATTGTACTGTTTTACTTTTTGGTTTAAAACGGAATTTTTAGCCTCAATCTCTTTCTTGAAAGCATCAATTTCATTTTCTTTGTTAGAAAAGTCACTTCTTAATTTGTCTATTCTATTTCTCTTGATATGAAGTTTTTCTATTTTTTTATTAATTCTTTGTTCTAATTTTGAAGCAGGAACATAAAGAATATCAATAACTTTTCCAGAATTAGAGTAATCAAAGATATCCATATCCAACTGACTTTCCAGTGTTTCTTCTATCTCTTCAAGAATTTCTCGTAATTCAACTTTAGTAATTTTGTCTTCATAGTAAGCATCAATTTTACCAATACGGACCTCTTGGAAAGATGCGTATGAAAAATTAAATAAAAAGAAATATAAGAGTAATATTTTATAGCTCATGATTATATTTTATTTGAAATTGTATTTATACTTACTTATCTAAGTCTAGATTATCCATTACTCCAGAGTTTTGAAGCATTTGTTTTATTTTTAGAGCAGACTCTTTTTGTTTTCCACAATATTCAACTACTCCAAGTCCAACAATATCAAGTTTTTTGGAAAGAGAAGATAAACACTGGGTTAATTCCTCACATGTTGGACCACCAGATGTGTGCATCAGCATATCTTTAAAGTCTTTTGGATTAAGAACATCCACATCTATATGGATATAAACTTTTGAAAAACCTGCACTTATTATTAACTCTACCAAGTCATTATCCACAAGTCCCACAGTAATATTTGATCCATCTATATATTCACTCTCAGTTTCATCTAAGTCCCGAATACCTGCCATAAAAACCTGGCTACTAAAGAGTGGTCTTTCTATGTGTTTACAAAACTCTTCTGGTCCCTCTCCCAAAAGTGTTCTTAAAATCATACCATGGAAGTGCCCACTAGGAGAAGATTCTGGGGTATTTAAATCGCCATGGGCATCAAACCAAAGAACTGCCATCTCACCATCATAAAGATGGTTTAAATATGATACTGGGGCTAACTCAGTATCACACGTAGCACCTACTGTCATAATTTTGGAAGTATCACTATCTTTTAAGGAGTTAAGAGTATCTACAAATCCTTCTGATAGAACATCTAACGCGTATACACCATTTGTTACTTTAAGACTATTGGAGTTTATTTGTTTCATAGTTAAATAAGGTTTTGTTTCAAATAAGAAAGAAGCTAGCTTTTGAGAACCAGTTGCTAAAATCTTACTTTCACAACCTTGCCATTGTGAGTTTAAACATAGTGTTATAGTTGACATCTTACTTCACCTTAAATATCTAAAAGTTTCAAAACTTGCGCAGGTTTAGCTCTAAAAGATACGTTGTTTTTATCTGCTTCAATCATATATGGTGAATTATCATGTGCAAGCAAGGCTTCTTTAGATGCCCATCTCTCAATTAAAATAAATTCATTGCTATTTCCATCAACTGCTTTCAAATCATATTGAAGGCATCCCTCTTCTGCAAGTACTAGAGGAAGAAGTTTTTTATATGAATTTATTTGTTCTCCTCTTCGTCCCTCTTTGACTTCAATAAGAATCATCATTGATATTTCTGTATTCATATACTTTCCTTTAACGATCAATTATTAATTTTACAATATATAAAATCAGCTTTAAAAAATATTAATATTCAAAGACATTAAGTAGTATCATATTACTTATGTTTAAAGAATTTTAAATACAAAGGATTATTTTATGAAACTATTTTTATTAAGTATTTGTATCGCAAGCTCAATTATGGCCATAGCAAAACCAATACAAATTTCTCGCTTTGTTTATAATGGTGATATTTATTATGGGAAGATTACAGGTGAAACTATTCAACCCTTAGAAAATACCATTTACAAAAAACTTGTAAATAAAGGGAAATCAATCCCTCTATCTATGGTAAAAATTATTTTACCAACTAAACCACAAAATGTTTTTGCAGTTGGCATGAATTTTGCAAGTCACTTTGCATCTCAATCAACACAACCTCCTCCAATGTTCTTTAAATCACCCTCTTCCTTGATTCTAACGGGTAAAGACATTCAATTAACACAAGATGCTACAAATGTACACTTTGAAGGTGAGTTGGTCTTAATCATTGGTAAACGTGCAAAAAACATCAAAGAAGCTGATGCACACCAGTATATCTTTGGAGTTACGGTGGGAAATGACTTAACAGAACGTAATTGGCAAGGTTCTGACTTACAATGGATGAGAGCAAAAGCCAGTGATGGATTTGGTCCTATTGGATCAAAAATCACCATAGGACTTGACTATAATAATCTACTACTCACTACCAAATTAAATGGTGAAATCGTACAACAAGAAAACACCAAAAACATGATCCATAAACCATCAAAAGTTGTGAGTTATTTGAGTCGTTATTTTACTTTAATGCCAGGTGATTTAATATACATGGGAACTCCTGGAC
>MAAG01000019.1 GCA_002163065.1 Arcobacter sp. 31_11_sub10_T18 | reverse complement strand
ATTCATTGCTTTATCTAAAACTTCATCTAAATTATATTCTACTGGTCTTGCCATCTTGTAACTCCATATTTGACATTATAGAACATTAATTCTATAATGTCAAGACCTTTCTATCATTTTTCTGATTTTCCCATTTTCATGACTTCAACAGGCGCTGCTAACCATTTTTGATATTTATCAAAAACTACTTTTGTATAAGGTTCTTCATAGTGTTGTGCCAATGCAGCTTCATCTATCCATTCTTCATATAAATATAGGTTCTTTTTATCATCATATAGTTCAAATTGGATACAACCATCTTCTTCTAGTGTTTGTTCAATGATATCTAGTAGGGCATTTTTTGCATCTTTAAAGTGTTCTGCTTTTGGGAACACCTTTGCTATTAAAAATAAATTCTTTTTTGTCATTTTATTATTCCTTGTGTTTTATAGAATAATAGTGGGATTTAAAGAGGGAAGGTATAAGTAAAGTGGTGATGTATATAAGTTTTATTATATTTATTTTCTTTGTCTTAAAGACACTAAAGGTCTTCGTTCTCTACTTTCTTTTGTTGAAAAGAAAGTAGCAAAGAAACAACAACGGCTTCGAAGGCTAAAGCTACCCTCGTTTATTATTTGTTCTTTTCGGTCTGTCAAAACTCGCTAAAATGTGCTCCCAGCACATTTCTTCACGCTCAGACAATTGACAAACGGGTTTCGAAAAGAACAAATAAACACTCAGCTTCTGCAGATGTTGTCAGTTGTCCAACTTCTTTTATTAAAATAACTCCCTAATCTTAAAACACCAAAGCACTATTAAT
This sequence comes from Arcobacter sp. 31_11_sub10_T18, assembly GCA_002163065.1. Lineage (GTDB taxonomy): Bacteria > Campylobacterota > Campylobacteria > Campylobacterales > Arcobacteraceae > MAAG01. The sequence goes on along the minus strand of MAAG01000019.1, from coordinate 1,541 downwards.
GAGTATATAGATACATGGAAAGTCCTTGCTCTTGAGTCCAGCATTTGTTGAAGCTAAGTTTTTTATATCTTAAAGCGTTACCCGATTTTTTCTGTTTGAGTGTAAATAAACATGCTGGGAGCATGTTTTAACGAGTTATAAAATCAAGCTTTTAGATGTAAGAAACTTAGGTAGTCGCAGACCTTCAACATTTCGATGGAGAGTTTTTTTGTTTCATTTTTTACGGTTAAAAAAGAAAGGAAGTCATAGTGAAGTTTTTTACTATAGTTATATTAATGTTGTCATAGAAGTAAATAATTAATTAAGATTGATGTGTATTATTTGTTATCTTCAAAAGTTTTTAGCCATTGAGCGTCATTTTTAAGTTCTGATTCTTCTTTTGATTCACCATACTTTATAAATTTTCGAATCTCATCAACATGCCATTTTGTATTCTTCATTTGCTCAAGTATCATTTGAATCTGTTCTGATGTTGGCTGTGATGCCTTACTTTTTATCTCTCGAATTAGAATACCAATATTGTGATTTATAAATAGTAGTATGATAAGTATTCCAACTAATATTGCTTCCGATGATAAATAATCCATGCTTAGACCTTTGATATAAGTATAAATTAATTCTCCTTAAATCATTAAAATAAATATATATACCCTTGACAATAAACAAATCATATGATAGAATTGTCATATGAAAGAATAAACATATGAAGGAATCATCATGAAAAAGACATTTAAAGCCAATAATATCTCTTGTATGAATTGTGCAAACCTTATTAAAGGCTCATTGGAAGACGATTTTGGAACAATAGAAGTTAATCTAGAAGCAACACCCAAAGAAGTAACTGTTGAAATAGAAAATGAATCAAAAGAACTTGAATTTAAAAATGAAATGGCTGATATTGGATTTGATATCATCGAAGACTAAAAGAAGAATATTATGAAACAATCTCAAGAATTAATACGTTCGTGTTGTGAAGATGGCAGTTACATCAGTGATATAGAAAAGATATTACCCAATGAAGAAGAATTGGTTGATATCACTAGTGTGTATAAAGCACTAAGTGATCCAATAAGAGTAAAGATTTTATTTGCTTTATTGGAATATGAAATTTGTGTGGGCGAGATGGTAGATTTATTACAGCTATCACAGTCGCATGTATCACATCAATTAAAGATTTTAAGAAAGTATGGAATCGTAACTTTTACAAAAGACAAAAAAATGTCTTTTTACCAAATAAAAAATGATTATGTAAAAGAGTTATTAGAAATTACATTAAAAAACATTAAACAAACTAAAAAGTAAAAGAAGAAATCATGTCAAAAGAAAGCATAAAACTAAATATCTCAGGAATGACTTGTGTAAACTGTTCAAATGGAATTGAACGGGTGGTGAAAAAACTCAAGGGTTTAGAGTCCTCATCAGTGAGTTTTGCATCAAATGAAGGCGAATTTTTCATTGATAGTGAAGTTTTAGATAAACAAACATTGATTAACAAAATTCAAAAATTGGGTTATGGGGTTGAAGAAGATTTAAAAGCTTTA
>MAAG01000107.1:38910-61390 GCA_002163065.1 Arcobacter sp. 31_11_sub10_T18 | reverse complement strand
GGATTTCCTCCTGAGGACGCAAGTTCAAATCTTGCTGGGGTCGCCAAGCTACAACTACTATATATGCATATTTTTAAAAGAGTCTTAAAATTTTAGAAATAAATCTTAAATAGTACTATTTAACACAAAATCATAAATTGAAATTTTCTTTAAATCGTTCACCTTTAAATTCTACATTCTCTTTTAAGTTTAGTTGAAACATAATATTAGGATTGGTATTTATATCTTTTTTCTTTATATAATACTGACAATCCACATTTGTCATACTTAATAAATATTTACTACCAATATTGAAATCCGATAATCTTGACTTTAAAGTTAATAAATATTTGTTATCGGTTTTTTTTATTTGGTAGTCTTTACTTATTAAATCCAATTGGGTTTTAAAGTCTATTATATCTTTACCTGGTATATGTGTATTTCCAATTTTTTTTCTTCTAAATACGATGCTAATATCAAAGTGATTTTCTATATCATTTATTGGAATGAAAAGTAAATCATTTAAAGTTAACTTATTAAACTTTTTTGAAGATATAATCCATTCAACATTTTTTTCACGATAAATAGTTTTTACCCAATTAAATAATGTACTATCACTTATGTCAACATGAATAGATGCAGTATTAACTCCTGCAAATGATGAATAATTAGAATTTAAATATTTTATTATCTCTTGGGTATATGAATTTGAATAATTTTTACTTTTATCACAAAAACTAAATTTACTACCATCTGATTCCAATATAATTTGTCCTGCTTGAGTTGGACCAAACTTTGCTTCAATAGTTGTTATCACTTTATTTTCACTTCTTACTGTTATGTGGGACGTTGTTGAGTCAAATCCACCTTCCATTGTAAAGTTAACATTGAAATAATTATTTAAAAAATCTGTTGCTTCATCTTGAAATATTTCCCACTTTTGTAATACCATAATCTTGCCTTTAAAATAAACTATAGCATTATAACTAATAATTTTGTTTATTAAAATATGAATTCAAGGGGTCCAGTACTAAATTAGTAAGCAAAGTAAGTGTTGAGCTGTTTAGCTCATAATAAAGGAAAAGAAACTTTTATGATAAAATTGCAATTATAAAGGTATTGATTATAAGTGAAATAATTAAGTTTACTGTATTTGGATTTTAAGGAAGATATATGGAAGAAATAAAAAAAAGCTCTGTAGAGGTAGAAACGCTCAATGATCTTGCAGATTTGACAGACTACTCGCTAATGAATACTCTAACTTGCGATCCAGAAGCCACAGAAGATGGTATTGACTTTGAGTCTCGACAAGTCTTTTCAGGTCATTATGTAAGAGTGAAACCAACACCAATAAAAGACCCTTTATATGTTGCTCACAGCAAAAACTTTTTTCAAGAATTGGGCTTTTCTGATAGTTTATCCCAGTCAGTTGACTTCGTTAGTATGTTCTCAGGGGACATGTCTAATGTACCTGAACCTATGAAGAAATTTGGTTGGGCGACTGGTTATGCTCTTTCTATCTACGGTAGAGAATACTATGCACAATGCCCCTTCCAAACCGGAAACGGATACGGTGATGGGAGAGCTATTTCTGTGCTTGAGGCGGTTATAAAAGGTAAGCGTTGGGAGATGCAGCTAAAAGGTGGAGGTCGAACGCCATACTGTCGTGGTGCGGATGGTCGAGCAGTCTTGAGATCCAGCGTTAGGGAATTTCTAGCACAAGAGCATATGTACGCTCTTGGAATTCCTACTTCTCGGTCTTTGTCTTTGTTCACTTCCAAAACCCAAACAGTTCAACGGCCTTGGTTTTCTCAAGGCTCATACTCAAAAGATCCCGATAGAATGATAACAGAGGCTGTCGCTATTTCGACACGTGTGGCACCGTCGTTTATTCGTGTTGGACAAGTAGAACTTTTTGGCAGACGTGCAAGGAAAGATGAACACCCAAAAGCGATGCTAGAATTAGAAAAGATTGTATTGCATTTGATTGATCGTGAGTACAGTGAGGTTATTGATAAAAACTTAAGCCTTGAAGAAAAAGTGCTATTACTTGCAGTAGAGTTTAGAACTCGATTGAGTTCACTTGTAGTAAATTGGGTTCGTGTTGGATATTGTCAAGGTAACTTTAACAGCGATAACTGTGCAGCAGGGGGTTATACACTTGATTATGGCCCATTTGGATTTTGTGATGAGTTTGACCCATACTATCAGCCTTGGACCAATGGAGGACAGCACTTTTCTTTTTTCAATCAAGATAAAGCAGCAGAACAAAACTTTCATGTGTTTTGTACAGCCTTACAGCCACTACTTGGTTCAAATAAAAAATATCTTGCGTTATTAGATGAAATTCGAAAAGGCTTTGATAAGGTAATACAATCCAAAATGGGAAAAATGTGGGCTGATAAACTCGGTCTTAGAATTTTTGATGCCCAATTGTATACGGAGCTAGAAATACTTATGGTACAAACTTCTGTGGATTATACTATTTTCTTTCGCGAGTTATCAGAATTACCCGACACAATTGATCCACTGAAAAAAAGCTTTTATAAGGACGTAACGAATGATCAAGCAATTCAAAAACGTTGGGAGCAGTGGTTCATAAAATGGCAAGCTCTTAATTGTAGCTCCAACAACAGTGGTGTAAATGATAGCTCTGCTAAATCCAAAGATGAGCTTTCTTCACAAATGAAAGGGGTTAATCCAAAATACACTTTAAGAGAGTGGTTCCTTGTGCCTGCATATGAGAGCGCTGCCCAAGGGGATTATTCACAACTAAGAGAACTTCAAGAAGTTATGACAAATCCATACTTTGAGCAGTCCAAAGATGTGCAGGAGAAATACTATAGTCTAAAACCATTAGAGTTTTTTGAGCTAGCTGGAGTATCACATGTTAGCTGTTCCTCTTAAAACTCACATGAGAATGATAAATACAATAATTAAAAAAAATTATTGAGCAAAACAATGATAATTTATGCTAGTATTCCCAAATATTAAATATATTAAGGAAAGTTTATATGACACAATTATTACAAATAGGTTCTAGGTTTTTACAAAAAGGTGATTTGAAATTTGATTACAAAAAACGTGTTTTGATAGAAATCGATAATGTCCTAGTGGATAGAAACAATAAAAAGACTACCGTTGACTACAAAAATGGTGACAGTGAAATCATTAGTACTACAACTAGTGTATACATTTTAATTGATTCAGAAAAAATAGAAATAGAATCATAAGATTCAGACAGGGTATACGATGGTATATCCTGTCTTGGGATTCTAATAGTACTTTTACTTAGTTCTTTGCTCATGAAGTTTGTTTTCTTCTGGAATAATATTCAATCGAATAATAAAACAAGCACCATTATTTACATTAAACACACTTAAATGACCTTTCATATTATTTTCAATAATAATTTTTGACATATACAAACCAATACCTGTACCTTTTGTTTTTTCTTTGGTTGTGTAATAGGGCTCAAAAACTCTTTTGATAATCTTATCTGATATCCCACCTGCATTATCTTGTATAGATATGATTCCATTAGAGTTAACTATTTGTGTTTTTACTTCTATTTTTCCATTTTTGATTTCATTTTCTATTAACGCATCCTTGGCATTGTTTATTATGTTTAATATAACTTGTTGAAATTCATTTTCTAAACCATGTATTGTAAAATCATCTCCATTAACATCTAGTGCAATATTTAAGTGTTTAAGCTGTGTATTTAAGATGTTTAATGAATTGTTGATATGGTCTACAATCTTAAAGTCTTTTGTTACCTTATCAGTTCTGAAAAAGTTTCTAAAATCATCAATTGTTTTTGACATATAATTTAATTGAATCTCGATATTATCGCTTATTTTTGAATATTGTGTTTCAGATAATGGACCATGCAGTTCAATCAATGTTTGGGTTTTTAAATTTAATGCTCCAATAATATTCAGTGGCTGTCTCCATTGGTGTGCAATATTACCCATCATTTCTCCCATGGCTGCAAGCTTAGACTGATGGGATAACATTTCATCTTTTTTTCTGTTCTCTTCTATTCCTTTATGAATCTTTTGCTTTAAGTTACTATTTAATAACTTTAAGTCATTTGTTTTCATATTTATGAGCTTTTTTAACTCATGGGTTTTATTGATATTGGACTTGAAGATGTAAGAAATTAGATAGATGATAATAAGAGAAAATACAAAGGAGACAAAGGGTAGAGAACTATAGTTTTTTTTAAGTAAAACTTGACTGGGATTTGCATGTAAACTCCAATTTCTTCCATTGATATGTATCTCATGTGAAGAATATGAATTGATATTATTGGTGTTATTTGTGTTAGTATATAATAATTCTTTATTCTTACTGTTGGTATTATCAAAGAGCCAGATATCAGCAAGTTTGGTCATGTGATTTCTATTCAATGCACTGGTTACAATATCTCCAATTCTATATACTGCTAAAACAAAACCTTTGATTTTTTTAGAGTTGTTTTTCTCCCAAACTGGAGAAAAGACTAAAATTCCATATTGATTCTCTTCTTCTTGAACCAATTTTACTCTTGAAGTTGCAATGATTTTTCGTGTTTTAATTGCTTTTTTTAAGGAATCAAACCTAACACTATTGGAAGATAAATCAAAACCCAAAGCAATTTCATTTCCTTTTAAGGGTTCCAGATAATATACCGGGAAATAGGTATTTTTTTTATCTTGAGTAAGTATTTCTCCCGAGTTCAATTTCTTTTTTATTTCATACTTGAGATTTAAATCTTTTGAAGCTTCTCTTTCGTATTCTAATCTTTGATTATGGGTAACTTTGGGTATCCATTCCAAAGCTTTAATATTAGCATGTTTAAGTAAAGGGGTTTCAACAAAGGTTTTGAATTGATCTCTACTAATATTATTATGGGTTTTAAATAGAGCTCCTAAAGACTCCAATATTTCAATATTGAAATCAACTTCTTTTTGAATCATACTTGCTTGATGTTTAAACATATGTTCAAATTCTTCTTGATTAGATTCTAATATATGTTTGTTGGTGTAAAAATAAATCACACAAGAAATGAACAATCCAAAAGTAATAGTAATAATATAATATGAGAGATTTTTAACAAACATCATAATACCTTTATCAATAACTTATACTATTATAATATTGTGTTAAAAATGTGGTTATTTATATATGAATAGAAAAAAAACTAAATGACATTATCTCTCTGATTATTTAGAACAATACTTTTTAAACAATGATATTACTGATCACTATTATCTAGTTTTTGATATAAACATTCTATGAGTTTAATGTTCTCTTGATTTAAATGGTACAAATGATTGGTGTAGTTTAAAATATCATTTGATTTGTTAAATGCAATCATTTTTAATTTTTTTGCTCCAACAGCATGATTCTTAGTCATATTTACGCAATAAAATGAAATGATATCATTTAAAAACTCTTCGTGTTTTACTGACTTATCTTCAAATTCTTTCGCCAAACTTACTTTTAAGTCTACTAGGTTTGTAGTTTTTTGTTTCATATTCATATGTTTCTCCTTGTTTAAATAAAAGTATTTAAACTATTTGTATAAATATTTTACAAAGTTATTGTGGTAAAAAGGTGGTAAAGAGATTTGTTTTTTAAGAATTATTATCATTTTTATACCACAAAACTCTAAAGTGGTATTTTTTACACCAGTATAAGTAGCTTTGATAGCTACTTGTTTTTATTCATAATCACTTTTATAAGCAATATAGTTTGTAGCATTTTGAAGTATCTCGTCTACTTCTTTATCTGTAAGTGCTCTTATTCGTTTTGCAGGTGTTCCCATGATTAAACTTCGGGGAGGAAATTTCTTATTGGCTGTTACCAAGGATTTTGATCCTACTATTGAATTATCACCAATCACAGCACCATCTAAGATTGTTGCGCTCATACCTATTAAACATGCATTACCAATAGTACATCCATGTAACATTACTTGATGACCTACTGTGACATCATCACCTAAAATTGTGGGTTGCCCATGATGTACATGAATCATAGATAGATCTTGTATATTGGTTCTATTTCCAATTTTTATTTTGGCAACATCTCCTCTAAGAACAGTTCCATACCATACTGAAGAGTTTTTCCCTATTTTTACTTTTCCTATAATATCTGCACTTGGAGCAATCCATGCGCTTTTTTTTATCTTTGGTGTAATATTTTTATATGTATATATCATGTTGGTTCCTGAATTAAATTAGAATATTGTCTCAAAAATTACTTTAGGTAAAGTTGAATATATATTATTTAATGAAAGTTTGGTTTATAAGGAGAAGAATATCATCATAAGATGATAATATAATGATATTCTTTTAAATGTTGAATCTAAGTTTGATATTTTCAAAGGTCTCTTTTTTTAAGTTTTCAATTTGTTTCAATTGATTGATGCTTGTAAAGGTTCCAAGTTCTTCTTTTTTCTGAATAATCTTTTTTGCTAAAATCTTTCCAACACCTTTTACTTTTTTTAAATCATCTTCATTGATATAGTTAATGTTAACTCTCATATCATCAATAAGTAGATTCCAATTGTTTAACATATTGATATCTATTGATTCTAACTCTAGTAAATCGTAGTTATCTGTTATTGTCGTATCTCTTGCAAAATTATATATGTCATTTGCAGTTTCTTTATCCACATCTTCCAGACCCATTATTTCTTTGATGCTTGCCTTGTTAAAATTAATCTTATAGTTAATTCTTGATCCTCCAAAGAACATTTTTTTATCTGTTACTACATCCGCGTTTCCCATAATTATCCCTTTTATGCTGTTAATCTATCCATCATGTTTACTATTAAATCTATTTTTTTATCATTGAAGTTTAAGCCCAATTTTTCTTGCTCTGGTGTAGCAAATGCGGGTACTCCATTAACTTCTAATACAATATAACACTCTTTTTCTCGATCATAAATGATATCAACCCCAGCTATTTCTAACCCAGTAATCTTAGTAGCATCAAGTGCCAGCTGAACAATTTCATCTGTAGGTTCTCTTAGAAAAATCGAACCTCCACAACCAATATTGGTTTTCCAACCACCTTCTTTAGCTCGTCTTCCATAACAAGAAACAAATTTTCCATCTACAATATCAACTCTATAGTCTGTATTGTCGTAGTCAATATATTTTTCTATATAAATGTTTTTGAGATTTATTTGTTTTAAAACTAGGTTAATCATTTCCAAACTGGCTTTACTGTCAATTCTTGTTAATCCAGCTCCTCCATATCCATTGGTTGGTTTACAAACCATTTGGGGCCATTTCTCAATAGTAGAAGCAATATGTTTTAAATCATCTTTATAACACAACTCATAATCAGCTGTTTGAATACCTGAATTTTTTAGTAGAAAAGAAGTTTGAAATTTGTCTTCGGTTAAAGTAAATGCTTCATAGTTATTAATCAAAGGCATTACTTTACTCAAGGCTTGATACAAATAGTTTTGATAGGGAGAGCTTTCACTGGCATTATATGAAAAAAGTAAATCAATTTGTTGATTTAAATTAGAAATACAATTTCCTCTTGTATCACAACAAATATTTCCATTACTTACAATTGCCTTCCCTAAATCAATACCTGTAGTAGCACCAATTTCTCTCTCTTTGAGTTTTTTGACAATTTTATTTTGAATTATATCTCCACCATTATTTTGGTATAACCAGATACCTATTTGCCGATTACTCATCTAGAACTCCTAAAAAAAGTTGATAGATAATCATATAAAAATTATGTGGCAAAATTGTGGTAAAAAACTAAATTTTTGTGAGGTTTTAAAATTTAGTTTTTTAGAATAAGAGAAACAAAAGTTTAATTATTTATCTTGTTATTTTATGGAATATATTTAATAATTATTGGTTTTGAATAATTTGGAACATCATCATATGTGTAAACGGCATAGTACTTTTCAATATCTTTTGCACCAAAGTTATCGTAAGTATAATTATCAGGTCCAGCGTATAATTTCTGACCATCATTGTTGGAATAGGGCTCTCTAAAGGGGTTCTTGATTACTTTAACTCCTGCAAAGTCCTTATGCTCAGGATTATCCCACATGAGTTTTAGTTTTCCATTGTCCTTGATGATTTTTAAGTTTTTGACAATATCAACAGGATGTCTACGTTTTGGAATATATTCAATAATTAGTTTTGGTGATAAATCATCATCTTGCGTCGCCCAATTTACAATACTGTTTTTAAGTGTCTTTTTCGATGAAGTTGGTTTGAGAACAAAGGCAACATTTGATTTTTCTTGTAGCTTTTTATTTAACTCCATTGCAGCAAAACTGTCAAACATAAAATATTGTTTTTGATTGTTTTTTAATTCATTGGCACTCACATCAAAACCAATGTTTTGTATAATTTCTCTTTGTGAAATCCCTGCATAGTTTTTATCAATTTCTTCATCCACAAATTCAAGGTGAAACCGGATATCGTCTTTAATATATATTTTTGTAGAGTTTAATTCAAAGTAAGCTTTTGTAATCATAGTAAAGTCATGTGGAGGCAAAGAAGACAAGTCAAATTCAAAGCTGGTATATATCTTAAATCCATTTTCATCAAAGCCTGAAAAAATAACATCTTCTTTTACATCATTTTTTGAAATGGTATTTAAGTTTTTAGGGTATAAAGTAGCAATTGTAGGCTCAAGTGTATAGTTTAATTCTAAAAAAGGTCTATAGGTAAGACCAAATCCAAATCGATCATATCCAATGTCCCATTGCATCATCTGAGATTTTCGACCTATTTGTAATTTCTTGGGTCCTTCGATTCGAAGAACTATTTTATCATTTTTGATTTCTTTTGTGAGTACTTTACACTCACCTCCTGAAAGCTCCCATGTTCTCCAAATACCTTGAGTCAACTGGTGTGACTCTGTTGGCTGACCAATATACCTTATTATTTCCATAGAAGAAACATCATCATAATCAGTAATATCACCCATGGTTTCTTGATTTACAATTCCTACATTCCATTCTCCATATTTTTCAATGGTTGTGGATACTCTATTGATTGGATAAAGTGAAAAATTTGCTTTTTTAACCAAGGCATTTTGAGGAATAGTTTTTAAATCTATGGTAACAATTGCATAGGAAATACCTTTATTTTCATCAACACCAACAAATAAAGAGTTCACTCCAAAATGTCTTTCATTGTTATTTATATTACTCGCCACATAACCTGTTTGAGCAGAACTTGCATAATAAAGTCTACTAAACTCATCATAATCAACATGAGTTCTAACTCGTACTTGCGGTGCAAAAGGTGATTTCTGTTGTAATGTTCTGTCAACTGCACGTATATTATAATAATAGTCTTTTCCGCTTTGTAGATTTTCATCTACAAATTCCAGCGCTTGTGTTCTTGTAACTAAGTTAAAAGGTCGACAGTAACTTTTATTTTTTAAACTTCTGTATATTTCAAAATGAGTATTTTCTTTAAGTTCATAATTCCATTTTAATCGTACATGATTTGAGCCCACACCTTCAATATTAAAATTATCCACTCTTAGAAGAGGGTTTGTTTTATTATAGTTTGGAACTTCACTCACAGCTGCAAGAAGGGCAGGAATGTGTTCTCTAATGTTTTCGCTCATATCATTAATATAATCACTAATATTCCTTGTACCTACTTCAACCACTGTACTAATAGCACCTTTTGAGTAATAAAATTCTCTTCCGCTTCCAGAAATAAGTTTTGCAGGTGGTTTCCCTTGATGAATACCGTATTCTCTTCCACTCACTTTTCTAATTTCTTCAGCCATGTTTGCACATAAGATATTCATATCAGTAGTATCAATGGTATCTTCATGTCTAAAATCATGTGCTGGGAAAAATACATTTCCTTGGGAGTGATAATCTAAGGCAATGGTAATGTTGGGATGGTTTTCCACAAAATCTCTTAGTGCACACGTTTCTGGTTCACTAAAAGGTTCAGGTCCTCCATAGATATTAGATGTAGTATTTGAACTTTTTACAAAACCAATAGGAAAGTTACGATTTAAATCAACTCCAAAAGTACCATCGGCGTTCTGTCTTCTATTTTTTCTCCAAAAAGAAAAATGTTTTCTGGAGTATTCAAATCCGTCTGGGTTTGCACAAGGAACCATATAAATGGTTGCCTTGCTTAAAATAGTTTGTAGTACTGGGTCTATTTCAATGTTATCTACGATGTATTTAACAAAATCAATCGCCAGTTCATGACCTATCCACTCACGCGCATGTATTGTCCCTGTGAAAAAAAGTGCAGGGAACGAATCTGATGTGTTAATATTACTAGAGATTGTAACTAGGTTAATTTCTCTTTTTTCCCACGTCTGACCTATTGATTCAACTTTAATCAGGTTTGGATAAACCTTTTCATAGTTTTTAAATAGCGTTGTTGATTCGTCGTATGAGCGGTATAATTGTTTCACTACTAAACCTTAAATCTTAAAGATAACTCGTCAAATTTTTTAAGTCCAATACCGTCAATATCTTTTAGTTGATTAATATGATTAAAATCACCAATATCATTTTTATATTCTAAAATTTGTTTGGCGAGTTTTTTACCAACACCTTTGATTGTAGTTAATATATCTATATCACTGCTGTTTAAATCTATTCTCATATCCTCAATAGCATCATCCCATGATTTTAACATTTGCTCATTGATGGATTCTAAATCTAATAAGTCACTGCTGTCTGTTATGGTTACTTCTTTTGCAAAATCATTTATTTCTAAAGCTAAGTCTTCTTCCATGGCATACAAAGTCATCAAGTCTGTTAAGGATGCGTGGTTGAAGTTTATTTTTTGAATTTCAAGATCTTCTTCTGTTTCTTTTGCATTTAATTCTTCTATTTTCATTCTTTGTTTTAACATATCAAATGAGAATTCTTCTGGATAATCACTTAGTTCACTGAGCTCAGCTTTTTCCATATCAAAGATACCTTCTTTATTATTGGTAAAAAATGCACCGTCATAACTTGGTTGATATGAACTAAATCCAATATGTCTCATTGTTCTTAATAAATCAGAATTAATTTTCCCTAACTCTTCCCATGAAAATAATGGAACGTGTGGTTTTGAAAAGTATCCATTTGAAAAATCCCACATTAAATATTGACAAATCCAATCTCTGATATAAGGAAATGCAGCAAAGGCTGTTGCACATTCTAAAATATATGGTTTGTCTGTTTTTGCATCAATAGCAATATCACACGCCCAATATTCTGCTTTTGCAGCTTTTGAGGCTTTAACTGCTAACTCTAATGATGACATAGGTACATTTTCATAACTCATAGTACCCCCTTGCGAAGTATTGGTAATCCATTCACCTTTACCTGAAAATCTCCAAAATGCACATACTGGTTTGTGCCCGATTAACATAACTCTTAAGTCACCAGAGTATTTTAAATCAATTCCGTTTTGAGTATAAATAGGATTATATTTTTCTTTTTCCAATAGTGTTTTGGCTTCTTTAAAGTTGTCAACTTTATGTACATAATATCCTCCATAATTTGAAGGACCATAACTTTTTTTGATTATTTGAGGATAAGTTGCTTTGTTTTTTAAGTAAGAGTAACCTTCTTCTTTATTATAAAATATTTTAGTTTTGGGAATAGATAAATCATGTTTTTCACAAAATAATGTTACATTTTCTTTTGATTTATTTGGAAATTGCGTTTCTAATGAAGGAACAAATCTCACATCTGGAAGTGCTTTTGCAATTTCTCTAAAAGTTTCATAGGCAGTTGCTGGAATATTTCCTATTAAAATATCAATATTTTTATTTTTAACTTCTTTGATAAAACGTTCTTTGTCATTTTTCCAATGGTAGGTAACGGTTTCGATTTTATCTGGCCAACCTTTAAAGTTTGAATGATCAAAAAATCTTAATACATAATCTAAATATAAAAAACCTAATTTTGGCAAATCTCTTTTTGTGTTACTCATCTTTATCCCTTATTTCTTTTTACTTATTTTTTTACTTTTTTTTCTGTTGTCAGTGATACAATGTTGTGTTTTTTTATCAATTAAATCAACGATTAAATCAATTTTATTTGAGTTGAAGTTTAAACCCATTTTCTCTTGTGCTGGTGTTGCAAAGGCTGGAATGCCATTTACTTCTAAAACCACGTATTCTTCTTTTTTTCTGTCATAGATGATATCAACGCCTGCTATGTCAAGTCCCGTAATCTGGGCAGCTTGTTTTGCTAAGTTCACAACTTCATCGTTGGGTTCTCTTAAAAAAATACTTCCTCCACTGGTAATATTGGTTCTCCAGTCTTTACCACTGGCTTTTCGCCCATAACAAGAGACGAATTTTCCATCAACAATGTCAATTCTAAAATCAGTGTTATCATAATCTATGAACTTTTCAACATAAAAATATCTCAAGTCCATTTGATTTAAAAATGGCATTAACATATCTAGTGCTTCTTCATTTTCAATTTTAGTTAATCCAACACCACCCCAACCATCAGTTGGTTTATAAACCATTTTATTCCATTTTTTCATAATAGTTTTTAAATGATGGGTATCATCTCTATGGCAAAGTTTATAATCAGCTGTTTGGATTCCATGCTGACGTAACAAAAATGAAGTGTGAAACTTATCTTCTGTTAGTTCAAAGGAATTGTAGTTATTAATTAGTGGAATAACAGCATTCAATGCTCTTTTGATATAAAGTTGATACTGTGTTTGTTCACCTGCATTATAAGAAAAGAACAGATCAAGTTTGTCAAGTTTTGTCTTGTTGTGTAAGATGTGTCCATTTTGAGCAATGGCATCTCTTAGATTGAGGTTTGGTACAACATTGATCTCTCTTTGTTGTAGTTTATCAATCATGTTTTTTTGTATAATGTCTCCACCACCATTTTGGTAAAGCCACATTCCTATATTCCTTTTTCCCATGTAAAAACCTCACTTATATTATTAAATTTAAATGCTTCCTAGATTAAAACAAAATATTAAAATATTTAAGTATCTAGTATATTGAATTTAATATTAAACATATAGCTATAAAACTAAAAAAATTAATAATTTTTGCCATTTTTTAATTTTATGTTGGTCATATGTAATTGATGTGTAAATTATATGTAAAATTGGTTACGTGAGGATTACAGATGAGTTATAGTTGAGCTTAATTTGCGAAAGTTAGTGTAAAAAATAAGTTTTTAAAATAAATTAAGAAATTAAATGGGTTTTTCCCATTTAACTATTTTTGAAAATGTAAAAGTATATTGGTCATAAAATCTATTCTTTGAGTAAAACTACTTTTTAAAGCTCTTTCACGTACTGTATGATCTCCATCTCCAAAAGGACCAAAACCATCAAGACTAAGTAGTCCATTTGATGCAGTAATATTTGCATCACTCACTCCTCCACGGTTTTCTGTAAGAATCTTTGTATTGGTAATTACTTCAAGTTTAGAAATAAAATCCCGCTGTTTTTGATTTTCTTCCATAACATCTCTTTGAATTGCTCCTGTTAAAGTTGACTTAGTACCTTTTATGTATGAAGTTTCAGTAATATTTTGAAGTGCATTTAATAATCTATTTCGTTCACTGTCTTTTTTAAATCTAATTTCCACTCTCATGGTACATTTGGGAGAAATGGTATTCGAACCTATCCCTCCCTCAATTTTTCCTACATTAACTGTGGTCCCAATATCTAGGTCTGTTAAGGCAGATAGTTTTTGTAGTTTATAAGATGCTTCTAAATTGGCATCAATACCTTTGGTATAACTGGTACCTGCATGGGCAGCTTTTCCTTCAATATCTATTGTGAAAGTTCCTACACCTTTTCTGGCTGTTACAATTTCTAAATTAAGTCCTGCAGCTTCAAAAACAAAACAATAGTCATAATCACTTGCTAATTCTGCTGTGACAAAGGTGGAATCATCACTTCCTGATTCTTCATCACTTACAATTAAATAATCAATATTTCTAATTTTTCCATTTTTTTTGAAAATATTTCGTAGGGCTTGTAATGCAACAATATTCCCACCTTTCATATCACAAACACCTGGTCCATAAATCCACTCTTCATCTTCTTTGTATAAATCAAAAGTGTGGGGAGCAAAAACCGTATCGTTGTGACCTAAAAGTAATATTTTTTTACCTTCTCTTTTTTTACTCACGTAAAGAGTATGGTTTCCAATTTCTTTTCTTTGATAGGTAACTGTTTTGTATGCTAAATCTTCCATCCATCCTGTCATGATGTCATTAACTTTATCTACGCCTTCTTTGTTTTTAGTATAAGAGTTGATTGTAATAATTTTTTTGAGATCTTTAAGATAATTCATTTAGTTAAGCCTTTATATTATAAAAATAGTTAACGAAAGTAAAAACTGTTAAAGGTATAAAGACGGAAATTATAAAATATTCATCTTTAGATTAAAATAACTATCTAGTATATTAAATTTAATATTAAATATATGGCGAATAAGTTAAAAAATATAATAATTTTTTGTATTCATAATTTTTATGTAAATAATATGTGATTGATGTGTAGATTATATGTTCTGTTGGTTACTGGCAGATTACAAAAAAGCGAAGGAGTAAAGATGAGTATTTTTATACTCATCTTTGATTATTTATATATAGATATTATTTACCTTGAGTTTGACCAGCAATAATAAATCTAAGTGCATTAAGTTTAATAAACCCTTCTGCATCTTTTTGATTATATACTTCATCTTCTTCAAATGTTGAGTGTGCTTCACTGAAAAGAGATTTAATTGACTCTCTTCCAACAACAGTAACATTACCTTTGTAAAGTTTAAGTTTAACTTTTCCTTCAACATTTTTTTGAGTATTGTCGATGGCTGCTTGTAACATTTCTCGTTCAGGTGAGAACCAAAAACCATTATAAATAAGTTTTGCATATTTTGGCATCATTTCATCTTTTAAATGTGCAGCTTCACGATCAAGTGTTATTGACTCAATTGCTCTATGTGCTTTTAACATGATAGTTCCACCTGGCGTTTCGTAACAACCACGAGCTTTCATTCCTACATATCTGTTTTCAACAATATCAATTCTTCCAATACCGTGTTTATTTCCATAGTCATTTAATGTTTTCAAAAGTGTTGCAGGTGATAATTCTTTTTCATTAATTGCAAATGGATCCCCATTTTTATAATCAATTGTAATATACTCTGCAACATCTGGTGCATTTTCAGGACTAACAGACCACAACCACATAGCTTCTTCAGGTTCAGCTGACGGATCTTCTAGTGCCAATCCTTCATATGAAATATGTAGTAAGTTTGCATCCATAGAATATGGACTAACAGATGGATTTCCATTTTCATCTACATGTTTTTTATCAATAGATATTCCATGATTAGCAGCATATGTTAATAGTTTTTCTCTAGAGTTTAAGTCCCATTCTCTCCAAGGTGCGATTACTGTAATATCTGGATTTAAACCTAGATAACCCAACTCAAATCTTACTTGGTCATTCCCTTTTCCAGTTGCCCCATGAGAAACTGCATCTGCACCCATCTTTTTTGCAATTTCAATTTGTTTTTTTGAAATTAAAGGTCGTGCAATTGAAGTACCTAGCAAGTATTCACCTTCATAAATTGCGTTTGCTCTAAACATTGGGAAAACATAATCTTTAACAAATTCTTCTCTTATATCTAGTACAAAAATATTTTCAGGTTTAATTCCCATGTCTAAGGCTTTTTGACGAGCTGGTTCAACTTCTTCACCTTGACCTAAATCAGCAGTAAATGTGATAACTTCGGCATTATATTCATCTTGAAGCCATTTTAAAATAACAGAAGTATCCAATCCACCACTATAAGCTAATACTACTTTTTTAACATCTTTTTTGCTCATGTTTTCTCCGTTTTTAAATTATATCAAGAACACCATATTACTTATGTTCTTGATAGGATTATTATTTAATTTGTATTATAAAATATGGGGCGTATTTTATCTAACCTTAGCTATAATATTCATTATGAGAATAGATAAATTTTTAAACGCAGTAAATATTACAAAAAGAAGAGCCGTAGCTGAAGATATGTTGGCACATAAAGTAGTATTTATTAATGGAATTGCTGTTAAAAAAGCAAAAGAGGTTAAAGTTGGAGATATCATAGAAATAAGATATCTTGAAAAAAGTGACAAATTTGAAGTTTTACAAATACCTGCATCCAAATCTACCCCTAAAAGTAAAATGGATGAATACGTTAAAGTAGTATAATAATATTTGATATGATGAAAAAGGATGATTGATGTTTAATAAGGCAAAACTAAAATTTGATGATATTTTTGAAAATAGATTACCTGACGATGAAGTAAAAGAATATCTTATTGAGTTATATGAAAGAGGTGAAAGTGCAGCAGAAATTGCTGCAGCAGCCAGCGCTATGCGAGATCATCTTATCCCTCTTCAAGTGCCGTATCATTTAAAAGAGCAACTCATTGATAATTGTGGAACAGGTGGAGATAAAAGTAATAGTTTTAATGTCTCAACTACTGTTTCATTACTATTGGCTGCTTGTGGTTGTATGGTTGCTAAACATGGGAATAGAAGTATTACCAGTAATTCTGGAAGTGCTGATATGTTAGAAGCTTTAGGAATGAATTTATCCATTACTTCTCACAAATTAGTAGATATGTTAGAAGAGACAGGTTTTGTATTTATGTTTGCTATCAATCATCACCCTGCAATGAAATATATTATGCCAATAAGAAAATCACTTCCACATCGAACAATTTTTAATATTCTTGGACCACTTTCAAATCCTGCAAGTGTACCAAAACAGTTAATTGGAGTTTTTAGCAAAGATTATATTAATAAAATTGCAGAAGCTTTAAATATGTTAGATACTAAAAAAGCAACTGTGGTAAGCTCAAATGACGGCATGGATGAGATTTCAATTAGTGATATTACTTATGCTACTTCTTTGGATAATGGTCGTATTGAAGACTTTGTAATAGATCCTCAATCTTATGGCTTAAAATTGTCACCTAAAGAAGAAATTTTAGGTGGAGATGCAAAAGAAAATGCTGTAATTACCAGAGATATTTTAACGGGTAAAGAAAAAGGTGCAAAACTTGATATTGTTTTAATTAATGCAGCTGCTGCACTTGTTGTTGATGGAAAAGCTCGAGATTTGAAAGAAGGTATCCAAATAGCACGTGATGCAATTTTAAGCGGAAAAGCAAAAGAAAAACTAGAACAAATTATCAAAATCTCTACTTCAATAATGTGAGTCTAAATGAATCATAAATTTGAATTGGGGTTGAATGAACTGGATATAGTTTTAAGTACTGTTCACTCATGTATTAACAACAAAGACACTGTTATATTATTAAGAGGTGATTTGGCAAGTGGGAAAACTACTTTTGTTAAAAATTATATTAAATATATAGGTATTGATGATTGTGTTACTTCACCTACTTTTTCAATACAAACAATGTACTCAAATGATATTTTTCACTATGATATTTATAATAAAACGTTGGAAGACTTCATTGCTTTGGGATTATTAGAAGAGTTTGAAAAAAAAGGTATCCATTTTGTTGAGTGGGGTGAGGATAGACTTGAAAAAATTTTACATGAATATGGTTTTGAAGTCATAAACATAAAAATTGAAAAATTAAATGATAAAAGGTTATACGAAGTTTATGCATAAGTTAGAAATTAAAAATATAACAAAAACTATAAAAAAAACACAAATATTAAATGGGATTTCTCTTGAAGTAAACAGTGGTGAAATTGTTGGATTACTGGGACCCAATGGTGCTGGAAAAACCACCACATTTTACACTGTATGTGGCTTGGTTCAACCTACTAGCGGAGAAGTATATTTTGATGATGTGAATATCACGCATTTACCCTTACACAAACGTGCACTAAAAGGAATAGGGTATTTACCCCAAGAATCATCTATTTTCAAAGATCTAAGTGTGGAAGATAACTTAATGTTAGCCGCTCAAATTGTAATTCCTGATAAAGGTGAACAATTTAAAAGAGTAGAAGAATTACTGGCAATTTTTAATATTGAACCAATCAGACAAAGAAAAGGAGTGAGTTTAAGTGGAGGTGAGAGACGAAGAACTGAAATAGCAAGAGCTTTGGTTTCTAAACCTAAATTTTTACTACTAGATGAACCGTTTGCTGGAGTTGATCCCATTGCTGTAAAAGATATTCAAGAAATTATTTATCAATTAACCTTACGAGGAATAGGGGTACTAATAACGGATCATAATGTAAGAGAAACCCTTGAAGTTTGTAACCGAGCTTATGTTATGAAAAGTGGCTCTTTATTGGCTTCAGGAAACAGTGATGAGATTAAAACCAACAATAGTGTTAAAGAACATTATTTAGGAGAAGATTTTACTTTCTAGTACTGTCTTAGTGTTTTACCAAATAAAAGAGTAGTAACTTTTTTTATTTGGTATTAGATTACTTTTGTAATCACCACATTTCTTCCTGCTTGTTTCGCTTCGTATAAAGCTTCATCGGCTCTTTTCACAAAACTGTTTTCATCATCACCTTCAACCAAACATGTGATTCCAAAACTGGCCGTTATTTTTCTAGGAATTTGTTCGTTTCTAAATACCTCAATGGTATCTCTTAATTTATTTGCCACAATAACAGCACCTTCAACATCGGTTTCTGGAAGTAATACTATAAACTCTTCTCCACCCCATCGTACAATGGTATCATGTTCTCTGATTACATCTAAAGATAAATTGGAAATTTCTTTTAAGGCAATATCTCCCACATCATGTCCAAAATCATCATTTAACATTTTAAAGTGGTCCAAATCAAAAATAATCAAAGACAAGTTATTTGCATACCTTTTATCTCTTCTCATTTCTTTACTGTATATTTCATGGAATTTTTGCCTGTTATACAATCCTGTTAAAGTATCGTGATTTGCTTGGTATTCCAATAAGTTTGACTTCTTTTTTAAATCAGTAATATCTGTAAATGAAATCACAAAAGATGCATTTTTGTGGTTATAGTCATCAATATTTACAGTAAATATTCTTTCAATATTCTCTTTGTTAATCATTTTAACAATTCGATCAATTGTAGGTAATTGACTGATTTGAGCGATCCATGAAATGTTGTCATCATTTTCTTCATAAAAATAAAAACCTTCACCTTGAATAAATCTTTTTGAAATTGAAGACACTTCTGCTGCAAATTTATCAATACTTTTCTCATCGAAAAAATCTATAAATTTTTGATTAACATTGATAATACTATCATGATCAGTAACACAGATTAAGTTGTTTTGAGCATCTAAAATCGATTTAACTTTTTTAATACCTTCTTTTACTTTGTCTTCCAAACTATGGTTAATTTCCTCAAGTTGCTTTTTTAAATAAAAAGGCTCAACAGCTTTGGTCATATTATCAATTAATTGATATAAGTCTACGGGTTTCATTGCGTAGGCATTGACACCCACATCAATTGCTTTTTTAAGAAAATTTGGGTCATTGTGTGCACTTGTTACAACAATAGGGATATTTTTATTGATTTTTTTTATTTCTGCACACATTTCAAGTCCACCCATTTTGGGCATATTGATATCTGTGACAATTAAATCAATATCTTGATGTTCTTTGAAAGCCTCAAGTCCTGTTTTACCATTTTCTGCAATAACAACTTCTTTAACTATGGCACCAATAGTTTTACCTGTAAATTCTCTAACATCATTTTCATCTTCTACGTATAAAACTTTTATATTTTTTAATAATTCTTTATTCATAACACCTACTTGTAATCATATATATTGGGTTTTTCAATAGGGGCAGAGAAATAATACCCTTGTGAATAGTCAGTGCCCAACTCTTTAACTATATCAAATATCTCTTTACTCTCTACAAATTCAGCTATGGTTTTTAAATTTAAATTTTTTGCAAAGTCAATGATGGTTTTAGTTACTTTATAACTGTTTTCATCTGTGGCAATATTTTTTATCAAAGAAGCATCAATTTTAAGAAAGTCAACATTCATTTTTAAAAGGTGTTCAAAATTTGAGTAACCAGAACCAAAGTCATCAATAGCTACTTTACAGCCCAATGATTTGACTTCATTAATAAAGTCAATTAGAACATCATAATTTTTGATACCTTCATCTTCTAAGATTTCAAATACTACTCTATTGGCAACATTGTATTTTGAAAGTTGATCTTTAACAAAGACTATAAAATCTGGGTCTTCAATATCTTCATAAGATACATTCACACTAAATTCAAAAGGTAAAGTACTGAATTCTTTGAATGATTTTTCAATAACAACTTTAGTGATTTTCGCATATTGGTTTGTTCTTTTGGATACTTCTAAAAAGAAAAATGGTGAAACAACTTTATCTTTATCAATCATTCTAACCAAACATTCATATTTGTCTACTTTTAGAGTTTGGTTATTGATAAGGGGTTGGTAATAAACGATAATGTCGTCATTTGCTAATGCATATTTTAATTTCTTAGTCCATACCATATTGTTTTTATATTCATTGATATTATCCAGTTCATCATAAAAGACTAAATAATCTTTATGATCTTGTTTCGCTGCTTGCAATGCCAAGTCTGCTGTGATTAATTTGTTATTTTTCTTTGAAAAAGACATTCCCACTGTAATTCTAGCATCAATTTCATGTGGATCAATTTTAAAGACTTTCTTTTCTATTGCTTCTATAATACTTTTGATCAAATGAGTAAAGTCTTCTTCATCATCATCAAGATTGGCCAAACAGTAAATATCTGAAGGAAATTTGTAAAATAATAAATTTTCTCTGGTTATTATCATTGGAATAATTAATTCAGCAATTCCTTTTAAAATAGTATCCCCAGTTTTGTGTCCATAAAAGTCATTGATTTCTTTAAAAGAGTTGATGTCCATAATGGCCAACGATTTAATATTGACTTTTTGATTTTGTAAATCTTCAATGAGTTTGGTTCTATTGGACAAGTAGGTGAGATTATCTGTATACAGTAAGTTTGTTAGTTCAAGTTGTTGTTCAACTTCTTTTGTAATATCTTTTAAATGAATGATATAGGTAAATCCATCATCTAGAAGAGTGGAATTAATAACAAAAACATAATCATTTCCATTTTTGCCATTGATAAATAATTTATGTTGGTTATTATTTTTGATATTACTAAACCAATCGGTGTGTTGATTTTGATTAAGCAGTTCTTTGTCTTCATGCAGGAGGTTTATATCATCTTGAATCACAACAGGACGGGAGTTAAATATATCTTTTATTTCTGTAAAAGTATCATTGATTTCCTCAATGGTTTCATAACCCAGTAGTTCTAATAAGGCTGTATTTGAAAATAAAACTTTTTTACTATCTGTTACAAAAATAGGATTGCTTGTTGTATTCATAATAGAATGAGATATTTTCTTTTCTCGTAATAGTTCCAATTCTCTTTTACGAATAGACATATAATGTAATATTTTGTGTTTGAACTTATTGATATTAATTGGCTTAGAAACAAAATCGAAAATCCCTATTTCACTTGCTTTGTCAGCTTCTTCATCTGATTTTGCATCGTTGGTTAAAAATATGGTGTTAAATACAAAGTCTTCTAAACTTCGAACAAATTCAAAGGATTCTTCATTGTTTAAATGTGTGGAAATAATGAGAAGGTCAATATTCTTCATATTATTTAGAATATCTTTTGCATCTAGTGATTTTTGAATTGATATATTAGGTATTTGATGTTGAATATTTGAAATTATTGAATCTAAATCTGATATTTCATCATCAGCAATTAAGATATTAAATTGCATTTTACCCCTTTTAGTATTGTTATATTGTACATAAAATAAGATTAAATTACTTTTATATGTATTAAAAAGTGTCTTTAATTATTATCTTTATATTTTAATTTTGATTAAATTTTATATTAAGTAAAAAAGTGATATTTTGCGTCACAGATTATTGGAGGTTTTATTGTTTAAGAATATTCTATTTTTAAAAATTGTTATGGTATTTACCCTTCCTGCACTTGGAATGTTATATTTTAGTACCCTTTTAGTTTATGAAAAAATGCAAGTACTAGATGAATTACATAATGCAAAATTAAATATAAAGTATTTGAGAGTTGCTGATCGTCTTATCCATTCTTTACAAAAAGAGAGAGGTTATTCAATCACTTATCTAAGCAGTAAAAAATACAAACAAGAATTAAAAATACAACGTGAAACTACCAATATATTGTTTGAGAAATACTTATTTATAATTTCTTCAACAAAGTTCTCAGATAATCAACTAATTGATAGAATTAAAAAAGTTCAAAATAGACTTTACCAGATTGAGCTGATCAGAAACAGTGTTGATGATTTATCTTTGCCTACCTTGGAAGTTTTACTCTCCTATAATAATATAAACGAATTATTACTTAACTCAGTATTATCTATTAAACCTGTTGAAAATGCATCAAATTTTAATTCCAAACTATCTTCCATGACAAAATTATTAATTGCAAAAGAAAGTGCGGGAATTG